>JAGFIQ010000005.1 GCA_024103495.1 Aridibacter famidurans | reverse complement strand
CCGAACTGGACGATCACTCCTTCGGGCTGTTCCTTGTCGACGATGTTCATCACGTCCTCGAACGTCAGAGGCTCGAAATAAAGGCGGTCCGACGTGTCGTAGTCGGTCGAAACCGTCTCCGGATTGCAGTTGACCATGATGGTCTCGAAACCCGCTTCGGAAAGCGCAAAGCTCGCGTGGCAGCAGCAATAGTCGAACTCGATGCCCTGCCCGATCCGGTTCGGGCCCGAACCGAGGATCATTATCTTCCTTCGGTCCGTCGGCTCCGATTCGCACTCTTCTTCGTAAGTCGAATACAGGTACGGCGTGTGCGATTCGAACTCCGCGCCGCAGGTGTCGACCCGCTTGTAAACAGGCACGATCCCGAGGTTCTTTCGGAGTTCCCGGACATCCCTCTCGCGCGTGCCGGTGAGGAAGGCGATCCTGCGGTCCGACAGGGCGTATTCCTTCGCGTAGCGGATTGTCTCAGTCGGAACATCGCCAAGCTTCCGCTCTTCGATCCGGTCCTGCAGCCGCATCACCTCGACAAGCTGGTCGAGGAACCACGGGTCGATCCTAGTGAACCTGTGGACCTCTTCGATCGAATAGCCGTGCTGAAGCGCGTAAGTGATATACGAGAACCTTTGCGAGTTCGGACGTGCCAGCTTCTGCTGGAGAACGTGGTCCGGAACCCCCTGAAGGCGGAGCGGTTTGACCGCTTCCAGCGACCTCAGACCCTTGAACAGCGACTCCTTGAACGTCCGCCCGATCGCCATCACCTCGCCGACCGACTTCATCTGTGTGCCTAGTACATCCTCCGTTCCGGGAAACTTCTCGAACGCCCATTTCGGGATCTTGGTCACGACGTAATCGATCGTCGGCTAGAACGAGGCGGGCGTCTTTTTCGTGATGTCGTTGGGGATCTCGTCGAGCGTGTATCCCACGGCGAGTTTCGCGGCGATCTTCGCTATCGGGAACCCTGTCGCTTTCGACGCCAGCGCTGAAGACCGCGATACGCGCGGGTTCATCTCGATGATCCTTATGTCCCCGTTGTCCGGATTGACCGCGAACTGTATGTTTGATCCGCCGGTCTCGACGCCGACCTTTCGAATGCAGGCGATCGACATGTCGCGGAGTTTCTGGTACTCGACGTCGGTAAGCGTCTGTGCCGGCGCTACGGTGATCGAATCGCCCGTGTGAACTCCCATCGGATCGAAGTTCTCGATAGAACAGATGATCACGACGTTGTCGTTCAGGTCGCGCATCACTTCGAGCTCGTATTCCTTCCACCCGAGGATCGATTCTTCGATCAGCACCTGCGAGACGGGGCTTGCCGAAAGGCCTCGTTCGACGATCTCTTCAAATTCTTCCGGATTGTAGGCCGTTCCGCCTCCCGTGCCGCCGAGAGTATAAGCGGGTCGGATGATCGCCGGATATCCGGTTTCCTTGACGATCTCCTGGGCCTCTTCCCAGCTGTGAGCGAAACCGCCCTTCGGCATCTGGATGCCGATCTCGTCCATCGCGTTCTTGAACAGCTCGCGGTCCTCGCCGACACGGATCGATTCGACGTTCGCACCTATCAGCTTCACGCCGTGTTTTTCGAGGATCCCCTTTTCGAACAGATCGACCGAGAGATTGAGCCCCGTCTGGCCGCCAACCGTCGGAAGCAGCGCGTCCGGTCTCTCCTTTGCGATGATCGCGGAGACGGTCTCGACCGTCAGCGGCTCGATGTAAGTCCGGTCCGCCATCTCCGGATCGGTCATTATCGTCGCGGGATTCGAGTTTACTAACACGACCTCGAAACCCTCTTGGCGGAGCGCGCGGCAGGCCTGCGTTCCGGAATAGTCAAATTCGCAGGCCTGTCCGATCACAATGGGACCGGACCCTATGATAAGGATCTTCTTGATGTCAGTTCTTTTCGGCATCGTAAGGCGAGATTGAAGTGTTTCGGTGGATTATATCCGATTGAAGGCGATTGAATAAGCGGAGGGCGAGGATTCAGAGGCGAAGCGTGTGTTCGTAAAGTGCGAGATACTTGCGGGCAGCGTTCTCCCACGAATGATCCTCGGTCATACCGTTCATCTGGATCCGGCGCCAGGTCTCCGGCTCATTGTAAGCGAATACGGCTTCGTAGATCTTTTCCACGAACTGGCCGGCGATAAAATCCGTGAACTTGTAGCCGTTTCCCTGCCCCGTAACGCGGTCGAAATTGTGGATCGTGTCGTGCAGCCCGCCGACCGCACGTACGATCGGCACAGTGCCGTATCTTAATGAGTACATCTGGTTCAGTCCGCACGGCTCGAACCTCGAAGGCATCAGGAATATGTCGGCGCCCGCCTCGATCGTATGAGCGAGTTCCTCGTTGTATCCACGGAAGAAGCCGACCCGGTCGGGGGCCGCGTCGCGAAGGCGCTGGAAGAAATCCTCATATTGACGGTCTCCCGAGCCGAGTACCGTCAAGAAACCTCCCACATTCACGATCTCGCCGGCGGCCTGCTGGATCAATTCGATCCCCTTCTGCGAGGTAAGTCTCGAGACGATCCCGAAAACCGGACTCTCGAGCTCAACAGGCAGTGAGAATCTCTCAAGCAGGTCGCGCTTGCAGGTCCGTTTTCCGGAAAGATCCTTCCAGCTGAAGTTCGCGGCGAGCACAGGGTCCGTTTCGGGATTCCAGACCTCGTAATCGACACCGTTCGTGATACCGCTTAGCCGTCCGCTTCTGGCGCGCAGAAGCCAGTCGAGTCCGTATCCGTTCTCGTGCTGCTGGATCTCGACCCCGTAGGTCGGCGACACGGTCGAAAGCATGTCCGAGGCGCTCAGACCGGCCTTCATCGCCGATGCGTAGCCTTCAAAGGCGAAGTGGTCCTGCTCGAAGCGGCTGCCGAACCCGAGGTCCCAAAGTTCGCCGGAACCAAATCCACCCTGGTAGGCCAGATTGTGGATCGAGAAAACGGTCCGCGTGTTACTCCAGAACGGATCCCAGAACCGGAGGTGAGCGAGCTTTACGGCCGCGAATCCGCAGTGCCAGTCGTTGAGGTGGACGATGTCGATCTTCTTGTCGAGCCGTTTGAGAAGCGTTAGTGCGGCGTGGTTGAAGAATGCGAAACGCTCGTAATCCTCGCGGTAGCCGTAGATCGAATCGCGATGAAAGAACTCCGGGGCGTCGATCAGGAAGGTCGGCGACCCGTTCGCCTCGCTGTAAAATGCTTTTGCCCTGTACGGCCGTCCGCTCCATTCCAGCCAGAGGTCGTCGAACGCCGTGTGCCAAAGGTACTCGCCCTTTGTCTGAAGATAGCAGGGAGTTATAAGGAAGGCATCCGCGCCCGTTCTGGTCAGCGCCTTTGGCAACGCACCCGCGACGTCGGCAAGGCCGCCCGTTTTGGAATACGGGACGGCTTCGGACGATAGGACGGCGATGCGCATATCCTCAGAATTGTAAGAGCAAACGCCGGAATAGTAAAAGGCGGGCTCAGCTAAGCCCGCCTTTCGGTTTAAGTGTTGAATTATTTGTAGGTTAGCTTTGCATCGAGGCAAGGAACTCAGCGTTCGTCTTGGCCTTTGAAAGCCTCTCCAGGACAACTTCCATCTGCTCGACCGACGAAAGCGGGTTCAGCACGCGCCTCATCACCCAGATGCGGTTCAGGTTTTCCTTGTCGATCAGAAGCTCTTCCTTTCTGGTACCGCTTCTCTGTAGATCGATAGCCGGGAACAGCCTCTTGTCAGAAAGCTTCCTGTCGAGATGGATCTCACTGTTACCCGTACCCTTGAACTCCTCGAAGATCACATCGTCCATTCGCGAACCCGTGTCGATCAGCGCGGTCGCGATGATCGTAAGGCTACCGCCTTCCTCGATGTTCCTCGCGGCGCCGAAGAATCGCTTTGGCCTCTGCAGCGCGTTCGAATCGATACCGCCGGAAAGGATCTTGCCCGAGGGCGGAACGACTGCGTTGTGCGCGCGCGCGAGCCTCGTGATCGAGGCGAGGAGGATAACCACGTCCTTTTTGTGCTCGACAAGCCTCTTCGCCTTCTCTATCACCATGTCGGCGACCTGGACGTGCCTCGTGGGCGGTTCGTCGAACGTCGACGAGATGACCTCGCCCTTGACCGATCTCTGCATGTCGGTGACCTCTTCGGGACGCTCGTCGATGAGCAGGACGATCAGCGATACTTCCGGATGGTTCTCCGTGATCGAATTGGCGATCGTCTGCAGCAGCATCGTCTTACCGGTCCTCGGCGGCGCTACGATCAGGGCCCTCTGGCCCTTTCCGATCGGCGTCACGAGATCGATGACCCTTGCCGAAATGTTGTCCGGGTCGTCTGTCTCCATACGGAGCTGCTCTTCCGGATAGAGCGGCGTAAGGTTGTCGAAGAAGATCTTCTCGCGGGCGGCTTCAGGAGCCTCGAAATTGATCGCCTCGACCTTGATCAGAGCGAAATAGCGCTCGCCTTCCTTCGGGGGCCTGATTTGTCCGGAAATGGTGTCGCCCGTGCGGAGATCGAACTTCCTGATCTGCGACGGCGAAACGTAAATATCGTCGGGACCGGGCAGATAGTTGTATTCGGGCGCCCTCAGGAATCCGAAGCCGTCGGGAAGGGTCTCAAGCACGCCTTGTGAGAAGATCAGCCCGCTTTTTTCGGTCTGCTTGGCGAGGACCTTAAAGATAAGCTCCTGCTTCCGCATTCCGGACGCGCCTTCGACCCCGATCTCCTTGGCGATCTGGATGAGCTCCGAGATCGACATTTCCTTCAGCTCGGCCAGGTCCATTGTCTCGACCTCTTTCGAGGAGCGGGAGTTCTTTCGGGAGCGGTCGCCGTCGTTGCTGTCCGACGTTTCGTCGTCGATGACGGCAGTCGCGTCTTCGAAGCCGTTGTCGTCATTGTGCTGCGACTTCTTCGACTTGCCCGAGGTGGATTTCGTTGATGCCATTGTTCTTTACCGTTTGATATTCAGGGGGAGCCCCCTTTTGAGTTGCCCTGCAGTTGGACCTGTAATGTGGGTTTGTGTGTAAAAGGTGCGATCTCAGCCTTGTCGGACCTAGCGCTTCAGCCTGCTTCGCAGAGAATTTTGTGTTCGGAAAGTTCCAGAGGGCGGTCTTCTACCGGCTGAAAAAGCTCTTTTGCAAGACCCTTGAGTTTTTGGGATGTCTCTCTTTTACTTCATTTGAACCTATAAAGCAAACAAAAAAGTAAAGTTTCAGCCGACGGCGGATACGATCTCGCGCCATACCGCGTCTTTCCCTTTGCCTGTTACGGATGAGTAAGGAAGCACCCGGCAGTCGGGCATCTGACGCCTGATCTCGTCAAGGCTCTTGTTCAGTTTGTTGTTCGAGAGCTTGTCGGCCTTGGTCGCCACAACCAGGGAATTCTTACGATGAAAGGTCAGCCATTCGTAAAGTTGTCTGTCAAGAGTCGTAGGAGTGTGGCGTGCGTCTACTAACTGTATTGATAGCACAAGTTCTTTTCGCTTGGCAAGATAATCCTCGGCCATTTTTCCCCAGTCCTGCCGCATCTTCTTCGGCACACGTGCGAAGCCGTAGCCCGGAAGATCGACGAAATAGAAGGACTCGTTGACGAGGAAGAAGTTTATGCTTTGGGTGCGGCCGGGCGTGTTCGAGGTCTTGGCGAGCCCCTTTCTTCCAAGAAGCGAGTTCAGGAGGCTGGATTTGCCCACGTTGGACCTGCCGAGGAACGACACCTCCGGAAGCCCGTCCGTGACCCAGTGCGATTCCTCGAACGCGCTCTTTATGAATTCTGCGGAGGTGACTTTCATTGGAGGGGGGACTCTTTAGAGCATCGCCTTGCGATGCGCTTTTCGGCTTCTAGCAGGAACCGCGACCATCTTGCGGCTCCGCCGCCGTGATGCGCGGAAAGGCTCTGCCTTTCCGACGGTAGCCCATCGAACTATAGAATGCGAGGAGGCTCAGCCTCCTCGCTGGAACCTCGTTTGACCGGCTCCCGGTAAGCCGGAGGCTTACCGCACATCACTGCGGCAAAGCCGCAGGAGGGATGCAGCGCGGAGCGCTGCTCCAAACGGATCGTGTTCTAAACGGTTTTCGAATCGGGTGAGACCTTGTCGTCGGTGAAAACAGGCGGATGATCGGAAGAATCCGAGACCTCATCTTCAGCTGTTCCGAGCGCGAACTCCAGCACCTGGTCGATCGAATCGACGCATTCGACGTGGAGTTCCTCGAGCACTTCTTCGGGGACGTCGGCGAGGTCCTTCTCGTTCTCGTTCGACATGATGATGTTCTTGATCCCGAACCTGTGAGCCGCGAGAAGTTTTTCCTTTACACCGCCGATCGGGAGCACTTTTCCGCGAAGCGTGATCTCGCCGGTCATCGCGATGTCGTGTCTCGCAGGCCTGCGCGTGAGCGCGGAAACCATCGCGGTCGCCATCGTTATACCCGCGGAGGGACCGTCTTTGGGGATCGCGCCTTCGGGAACATGTATGTGGAGGTCTTTCCTTCTGAAGTCCCGGTAGTCGATCCCCAGCTTCTCGGCCCGTGTCCTGACGCAGGTCAGCGCAGCGTGTGCCGATTCCTGCATCACCTCGCCAAGTTTCCCGGTCAGCTGGATACCGCCGCGGCCGCGGACGATCGTTGCCTCGACCTGAAGCACGTCGCCGCCGACCTCGGTCCAGGCGAGACCGTTCACAAGTCCTATCTCGCTCTTTATCGCGATGTCCTGCTTGCGGAACTTGATCGTTCCAAGAAGTTCGCGGACCTTCTCCGCGTCGATGACCACCTTGAACTCGTCCGAGCGGTCCGAGCCCACGTATTCTCGGGCGATCTTCCTGAGGCACGAGCTGATCTGCCTTTCACAGTTCCTGACGCCCGCCTCACGGGTGTAATGGCGGATGATCTCGATTATTCCGTCTTCGGTGAAAGACACGCGATCCGCGCTCAAACCGTTGAACTCGAGCTGTTTCGGGATAAGGTGCCGAATGGCGATCTCTTTCTTCTCGCGCTCCGTGTAACCCGATAGATTTAGGATCTCGAGCCTGTCCTGAAGCGCGGGCGGGATCGTGTGAAGCACGTTGGCCGTGGCGATAAAGAAGACATTCGAAAGGTCGTAATCCACGTCGAGATAGTGATCGCGGAACGTATGGTTCTGCTCCGGATCAAGCACCTCTAGCAATGCCGAACTGGGATCGCCCCGGAAATCCTTGCCGATCTTGTCCACCTCGTCGAGCAGGATCACGGGATTTACCGTTCCGGCGCGCTTCATAAGCTGGATGATCTGACCCGGAAGGGCCCCGATGTACGTACGCCGGTGTCCGCGGATCTCGGCCTCGTCGTGCACACCGCCGAGCGCAAGCCGTACGAACTCCCTGCCGGTCGCTTTCGCGATCGATTTCCCGAGCGATGTCTTTCCGACGCCGGGAGCGCCGACGAAGCACAGGATCGTGCCTTTCGGATTCTTAACAAGCTGTCTGACGGCGAGGAACTCGAGGATGCGCGATTTGATCTTATCGAGGCTGTAGTGGTCGCGGTCGAGCACCTTTTCGGCCTCCGAAAGATCCTCGATCTCCTCCGAACGCTGTTTCCAGGGTACGTTCGTCAGCCAATCAAGATAAGTGCGGGAAACCGTGCTTTCCGCCGACATCGGCGGCATCGCCTCAAGCCTGGAAAGCTCCTGAAGCGCCTTGTCCTGCGCCTCCTCGCTCATTCCGGCCTCGACGATCTTCTTCTTCAGCTCTTCAAGCTCCGCCTTCTCATCCTTCCGCCCGAGCTCCTTGTGGATCGCTTTGATCTGCTCGTTCAGATAGTACTCCCGCTGATGCTTGTCCATCTGCTTCTTTGTGCGGGTGTGGATAGTGCGGTCGAGCTGTTTCTTCTCGATCTCGACCTCGAGGATGCTGATCAGCTTCTGAAGCCTTTCCTGTACCGAGAACGTCTCGAGCAGCTTCTGCTTCTCGTCTACCGAGATCTTCAGATGCGAGCTCATCGAATCCGAGATCTGCGCGGCGGAAACGCCTCTCAGGGAAGCGTGGAGCGCGTCCGTGTAAGTATCCGGCGCGATACGGAGAAATTTCTCGACAAGGCCGTGGATCTGCTGAAGAAGGCCGTCCGTCCTGTAACCGGACTCGTCGACCGACTCGATCTTCCGGACAAGCGCATAGAAAGTTCCGTCCTCTTCCTGCTCGATGCGGACAGACGCTCCCCTTTCTCTTCCCTCTACAACGACCTTGATCTGGCCGTTGTCCTGCCTCTGCGCCTGGAGGATGCGCCCGAGCGTGCCGACCGTGTGGATCTGGTCGGCGTCCGGCTCATCGACAGATGCGTCATGCTGTGTGGCAAGGAATATCGTCCGGTCGCCCTCCATCGCGCTTTCCAGCGCATTCACGGAACTCGGCCTGCCGATCTTGAAGGCCACTTTCGTGAATGGAAAGATAACCACGTCCCGTATCGGGACCATAGGGAAACGCTCAATGTCCGAAGGCATCTGGTCTGAAAATTCTTGCATTTTGCTGGATTCGGGGCGACCTCCGTCGTCGCTACCTAACTAAAGTCTGATTCGAGCGAGTTTTTTAATTTTAGAACTTTGGAAATACAAATGCCAACATCCTTAAAAAGGAATGGCAAAAAAAGGTTCGTTTCGACGAGGTTATCAGGCGTGCGACGGCCATTCGCCCGCGGTCTCGCGCTCGACCTTGTAGCCGGCCTCTGAAAGGTAGCCGATCAGTTCCTGCCCGTGATCCTCGTCCCGGACCTCGAGCAGCAGTTCGACGCCGACCATTCCGAGCGGAGCGAACCACATAGAACGTCTGTGAAAAACTTCGATCACGTTGCCGCCTTTGTGAGCCACTCTATCCAGGAGAGAAGCAAGATAGCCCGGCCGGTCGACGATCAGCACCCGAAGGATCATATACCTTCCCTGTCGGACTAGTACGTGTTCAAGGATCCGTGCCAGCAGATTTGCATCGATGTTTCCGCCGCACAGGACCGCGCAGGCCGTCTGTCCCTCCCTCACCTGCGCTTTTCCGGCGAGGATCGCAGCAACCCCGGCCGCTCCCGCGCCCTCGACGACCAGGCGTCCGTCCTGAACGCAGTGAAAGATGCCTTCCGCGATCTCCTCTTCCGTTACCTCAACGATCTCGTCGACATTGTCGCGGATGATCTCCAGCGGTATGCCTCCGGGCTTCTTGATCGCAATGCCGTCGGCGATCGTCGCATTGAACGGCACTTCGATCGGCTCGCCGGCATCGAGCGACTTCGTTATCACGGCGATATTCTCCGCCTCGACCCCGATCACTCGCGCGTCCGGCCTCAGGGCCTTGATCGCAATGGCAATCCCCGATATCACGCCCCCGCCGCCGATCGGGACGACGACAACATCCACCTCGGGAAGTGCTTCAGCGATCTCGACTCCGATCGTGCCCTGGCCGGCGATTATCTGCTCGTCGTCGAAAGCGTGAACGTACGTGTATCCGTGCTCGTCCCGGAGTTCCCTCGCATAAGCGGACGCCTCGTCAAAGCTTGCTCCGTGGAGAATGACGTCCCCTCCGAAGTTCTTCGTCGCGTTGACCTTGGTCAAAGGCGCATATTCGGGAAGGACGATCGTCGACCTGATGTGATGAAGGCTCGCCGCGAGCGCGACTCCCTGAGCGTGATTTCCGGCCGAAGCGGTTACGACGCCGCGCTTCTTCTCTTCGTCGGATAGGCTGACGATCTTGTTGTAAGCCCCGCGAATCTTGAATGACCCGCCCCTTTGGAGGCATTCCGCCTTGAGATAGATATTCGCTCCGAGTTCATTTGTGAGCTTTCGGTCAGGGAGTACCGGAGTGTGGTTGATCACGCCCGTGAGCGTTTCGCGGGCTTTCAGGATTTCTTCGAGCGTGACTGCCATTGGGCAATGATTATAGTTGATTGACGAAGGCGCTAACAGCTCGCAGCTAAGAGTTTTAAGGGAAATCGGCTATAATGCCGCCAACGCTCACGGAACTTAAACCAATCGGAGGTCGAGAAATGATCGAGCCGTTCTTCCTGTTTCAAGCTGAAGCACTTTCCCTTTTGGTCTTTCTTTTTCTGCTTGGCTTCTTCGGCATAGCATTGCTGATCGTGGCCTGGAAGACGATCAAGATCGTTCCGCAGTCGTCGGTCCTTCTGATCGAGCGTCTCGGGCGGTTTTCGAGGGTCGCCAAGAGCGGACTGAACCTGATCGTGCCGTTCTTCGAAGCTCCGCGCGCGGTTTACTGGACCAACGCGCGGCCCGGCCAGACCTCGATCGACCTACGCGAACAATACATCGACCTCCCTCCGCAGCCGGTCATCACACGCGACAACGTGACGATCAATGTGGATTCCGTCGTCTACTGGCAGATCACTGATCCGATCAAGGCGGTATACGAAGTTGCCGATCTCGTCGGCGGTATAGTTCAGCTGACGATAACGGGAATGCGCGCCGTGATGGGCGAAATGGACCTCGACCACACACTTTCCTCACGCGACCAGATCAACTCGTATCTTCAGATCATACTCGACGAAGCGACCGACAAATGGGGCGTAAAGGTCACTCGCGTGGACGTCAAGAACATCAATCCGCCGGAAGACGTGCGGATCACGATGGAGAAACAGATGACCGCAGAGCGCAACAGACGTGCGCTCGTCCTGCAGGCAGAAGGCGACAAGCAGGCCGCGATCGCGAGGGCGGAAGGCGAGAAGCAGTCGGCGATCACGAGGGCGGAAGGAGCGAAACAGTCGGCGATCCTCGAAGCGGAAGGCGCCGCTCAGGCGCGTCTGCGGGCGGCTGAAGCCGAGGCGGCGGCGATCAAGCAGATCGCGGGCTCGATCGGCGATTCGGGCCAGACGGCGCAGTACCTCATTACCGCGCGTTACATCGATTCGCTCCGCGATATGACCCGCACGCAGAACTCCAAGGTGATCTTCATGCCAACCGAAACCTCGAATGTGATGTCGGCCGTCGGATCGATCGGCGAGGTCCTCGGCATCACCAAGGATGACGGCGCCGACGAAGAGCCTTCTCAGCCGCGATCTAGGCGTGAACTGAGCAGTTAGTTTTGCTACACTTTTCCCTTCGGAGATGCCGGGCACACCGCCCGCCATCTCCGAATCGGTTTTTGGAATGAATTCGAATCAGTAACCGGAGAATCATTATGCGAACGATCTACGGAATTCTAATAGCCGCGACGGTGTTCGCCGTCATCGCGGCGTCGTACGGACTCGGTCTTTTCGGCGCATCCTCCGCAACCAAAATGGAACCTGTGACAGCGAAATCGTTTTACGAGTTCGAGATGCTCGATATCGACGGTAACAAGGTCAGCCTGTCGAAGTACAAGGGCAAGGTCGTGATGTTCGTGAACACTGCGAGCAAGTGCGGCTACACGCCCCAGTACGCCGGTTTGCAGGCCATCTACGACAAGTACAAGGACAGGGGATTTGTCATTCTCGGCTTCCCGGCGAACAATTTCATGGGCCAGGAGCCGGGTACCAACGAAGAGATCAAGGAGTTCTGCACGCTCCGATACAAGGTCACCTTCCCTATGTTCGCGAAGATCAGCGTGAAGGGCGAGGACCAGCATCCTCTCTATACGTACCTGACAAGCGAAAAGGCGAACCCCGAGTTCGCAGGCGAGATCACCTGGAACTTCAACAAGATCCTTGCGAATGACAAGGGAGAGATCATCGCGCGCTTTTCCTCGAAGGAAACGCCGGAGAGCCCCGAGGTGACGAAGGCGATCGAATCGGCCCTCGAGAAGAAGCAGGAAGCCGCGGAATAGCTCTTATTTGAGGAATTCAGCCGTCTCCAACACCGTGTATTTCGAGCCCGTCGGCTTCAGCACGCTCTCGAATATGACGATCCGTGCGACGTTGAGATCGACGGGCTCGAAGTCCTGCGAGAGATGGTGCTTTGCGAGGCTCCCTGCTCCGGGGCCGCCTTTCAGACGAGCGATCGTAAGGTGGGGGCGGAATTCCCTTTCTTCAGGTTCGATACCTGCCGCGGCGAGTTCTTCATCGACTCCGGACCTGAAACTGCCGAGCGTTTCCGCGCCGGAAACACCGAGCCAAAGCACCCTCGGGCGCCTCAAGTTCGGAAAGACGCCCGTTCCCTCGATCGAAAGCCGGAACGGGGAAAATGCAGCCGCGAGGGCCTTGTGCGCATCAGTAATCGCTTCGAGCCCGGCTTCTTCGACGTTTCCAAAGAACCGCAGCGTAAGATGCAGTTTCCCGGTACGCGACCATTTCGCGGGGACTTGCGGGAACCGGCGGGCGAGATTCCCGGAGTAATCCTCTACGGAGCTCCTTACGTTTTCTGATAGCTCTATCGCTGAAAACACACGCTTCATATCGAGATCCCCGAGGCCGCCCTTCGGGACCGCATTGATCGATCAAATGATACAACCTGTTGAAATCGAAGGCGAAGGAACGGCAGCTGAACCGCCTCGCCGGCGCAAGGGACCCGTCCTGTTCGCCGCCGTGATCGCTGCGATCGCGTTGGTCGCGGTACTGTCGTCCGCTCTTTGGTTCTATATTTCGATCACGACTCCCGTCGAGCATTCGTCTTCCGGAGACTTTCTTGTTATAGAAAAGGGCTCTTCACCTTCGGCGATCATAGACGCGCTTGCTGAGCGCAAAGTGATCCGCAGTCCGCTGGCGATGAAGCTTTTCCTGCGCGTCACGGGACGCGCCTCGGACCTGAAGGCGGGCGAGTACAAGTTCCCCTCTCCCGTCAATGCGATCGAGGTTGTCGAGCTTCTCGAGAAAGGAAGCGAGCGGACCTCGAAGTTGACGATCCCCGAAGGCTGGACGCGCTTTGAGATCGCCGAAAGGATCGCCGCGAACTACCCGGGCGAGCCGCCTATGGACGAAAAGGCTGTCTTCTACCTGATGAACGACACGAGCCTTGTATCGGATATCGCGCCTGAAGCGAAGAACCTTGAAGGCTTTCTTTATCCGGCGACGTACGACTTCCCTCCGGACGCTCAGCCGAAGCAGATCGTGGAACGACTTGTCGAGGAGTTCAAGAAGGTCTGGAAACCGGAATGGACGGCGAAGGCGAGATTGCGCGGTCTGACCCCGTATCAGGTGATGACGATCGCCAGCCTTGTCGAGAACGAGTCGAAGGTCGATGATGAACGAAAGGTCGTCGCATCGGTGATCTACAACCGACTGGAACGAGGAATGGCGCTCGGGATCGACGCGACAAACGTCTACATCGCGAAGCTGCTCGGGCGCTGGGACGGAACTATCCACAAGAGCGACATCGAGGTCGATCACCCGTACAACACGCGAAAGGTCGCGGGACTGCCTCCCGGGCCGATCTCTTCGGCGAGCAAAAGCGCTATTGAGGCGGCGCTGGATCCCGCCGAGACGGAATACCTTTTCTACGTGCTGGATGTCGAGAAGAACGACGGCTCGCATCTGTTCTTTGCTTCGGCGGCCGAGTTCGAGAGGGCGAAGGCGAAGTATCAGAGGTGGCTCGAGCAGCAGAGGCGGAATCAATGAACAATGCCCATCGGTCATCGATCAATGATCCCGGTCAGTTAGCAATCAACGGATCGGGCCGGACCGCGGGCGTCCCCGTCCGCACGATCCGCACTTTCGCGCGGGCAAACTGAAGTTCGCGGCACCTCGGCAGCCCGGAGCGCTGCTCTAAACGGAGCGTGTGTGGGTGTGAGTCCGAGTCGGGCTTCGCCCTCCTAATGTGTCGCCCGCAATTCACAATTCACGATTCACGATTTACCATTCACGAAGTGAAACAGATCAAACTCCTCGCGCTCGATCTCGACGGGACCCTCCTGAACTCTGAGGGGCAGATCTCGGAGCGGAATAAGCTGGCGATACGGAAGGCAGAAGAAAAGGGCGTGAAGGTCACGATCGCTACCGGAAGGAGATTCCGGGACGCGAGGCCGGTCGCGCTGGAAGCCGGTTTCAACGCCCCGATCCTCACTCACAACGGGGCTCTGATCAAACACGCCGAAACGCTCCAGACCTTTTCGGTCGATCTTCTGGAAGATGCCGCCGTGCGAGAGATCCTCCGGGTCGGTTATTCGTACGGCGGGAACGCCCTCGTCAGCGCCGATCCCGCAGGCAAGGGCACTCTCTTCTACGACGACATCTCGGACGAGAACATCCCTCTGAAACGCTACGTCGCCTGGGCAAAGAGGCTGCACGGGGACGAGGCCGAAGAAGCGGTGCATCACGTGGATTCGCTCGAATCGATCGTCGAGCCGAACGACACAATCCACATTTCGTTCTCCGGAGGCTGTGACCCGATGTTCGATCTGCAGATGCTGCTCGAGGACGAACTTTCCGATTCGGTCAATATTCTCGCGACCATTTATCCGCATCTCGACTTCACCCTGCTCGACATCCTTCCTCCGAAATCGTCGAAGGCCGCCGGCCTTAACAAACTCGCGATGGCGGAGAAACTCTCGCACGAGGAGATAATGGTGATCGGCGATAACTTTAACGATCTCGAGATGCTGGAATACGCGGGCACATCGGTCGTAATGGCAAACGCCGACAGCAGTTTGCTTGAACGCGAGGAATTTTATACAACATTAGGAAACAACGAGGACGGCGTAGCGGCCGCGATCGAAGAATTCATATTGGCTGTAAATTGAGCTGATGCTTTATTTACGGCGATTATTTTTTGGAGACACAAATGGCGAATTCAAAAGCGGTTATTGAGACTAACAAGGGCACGATCAAGATCGAGCTCCTCGAGGCGGATGCGCCGAAGACGGCGGAGAACTTCAGGCTTCTCGCAGAGAGGGGATATTACGACGGGGTCATCTTTCACAGGGTGATCAAGAACTTCATGATCCAGGGCGGCGACCCGCTCGGTGAGGGGTACGGAGGCGAATGCGCCTGGGGAGGCAAGTTCGACGACGAGATAGAGCGGGACTCGGCGCTTTACGACGGACCGTACGAAAAAGGCACTGTCGCGATGGCGAACGCGGGGCCTAACACCAATGGCTCGCAGTTCTTCATAATGCACGTCGATTATCCCCTTCCGCCTGCCTATACGAAGTTCGGACGCGTGATCGAAGGCCAGGATGTTGTCGATTCGATCGCGCTCGTAGATACCAATCCGAATGACAGGCCTATCGAGGAAGTCGTGATGGAAAAAGTCTACATAGAGGAATAGGCTTCTGTATGCGGGCAGTCATCCAGAGGGTCTCGAGCGCTTCCGTCACAGTCAATGGCGAAACGGTCGGGAAGATCGGCCGGGGCCTTCTCGTCTTGCTTGGAGTATCCGTCGATGATGGTGAATCCGATGCGGAGTACCTCGCAGACAAGACTCTGAATCTGAGGGTTTTCGAGGACAGCGAGGGAAAAATGAACCTTTCGCTGATCGAGACAGGCGGGGATCTGCTCGTGGTTTCGCAGTTCACACTCTACGGCGACGCACGCAGGGGCCGTCGGCCGTCGTTCATCAAAGCCGCCCTTCCGGAACGCGCGAACGAACTCTACGAACATTTCGTGGAATTTGCGAGCCGATCTGTCGGAAGGGTCGAGTGCGGCAGGTTTCAGGCAATGATGGATGTCGAGCTCGTAAACGACGGTCCGGTCACGATACTTCTAGATTCGAACAAAGAATTCTGATTATGCGCAAACTATCACTGATATTTGTGTTTTCTCTCTTCGTCGTCTTCGCCGGGTGCAACGGCGCTTCTTCGAACAGTTTAGGCGGTGAGGTAAAGGAGAACGTCCAGCCGGTCGCGGACCCGGAGGTCGCGGTGATCGAAATGGAGAACACCGCCGCCTATGGGACGATCACGATCGAGCTCTACTCGAACATCGCGCCCAAGGCCGTTGAGAGGTTCAAAGAGCTCGCGAAGGAAGGCGTTTACAACGGTGTCACGTTCCACAGGGTTAACCAGTCGGTTATCCAGTCGGGCGATCCGCTTTCGAAAGACAGCGATCCGGACAACGACGGCTCCGGCAGATCTGACAAACCGAACGTGGACGCGGAGTTCAGCGACATCGAGTACGACACGGGGATCGTCGGCGCGGCCCGCGGCCAGGACTTCAATTCCGCGAACTCGCAGTTCTTCATCACACTGAAGCGCGAGCCGGGCTTCGACCGACGCTACACGGTGTTCGGAAAGGTCATCGACGGGATGGTGAACGCGAGGACGATCGGCGGAGCGCCGAGAGACGGCGAGCGGCCGATCGACGACATACGCATAAAGACGGTCAGGATCGAGCCGAAGAAGCAGAACTGATCCCCGATGGACTTCATCGAAAGCAAGGAAAATCCACGCTATAGATCCGCTCTAAATACTAGAAAAGGGAAGGATTCCGGCCTGATCTTCGTCGAAGGCGCCCGCCTTTGCGAAGAAGCGCTCGAAAGCGCTCTGACGATCCAACTGGCTCTGTTCTCGAAAGAGTTCCTTGAAGGAGCCGGAGCCTTGGCTAGACGGCTCGAAGGCGCAGCGCGTGACGCCGCGGTGCTTAAGACCCGACTTTTCGATTCTCTATCCGACACGAAGAAACCACAGGGAGCCGCGCTCGTATGTGAACGCCCCGTTTCGGGGCTCGAGACCGTCAGCGCAAGGCTTCACGGTCCTGCAACCTCCGTTCCGATCGCGCTACTGCTTCTCGAGATTAATAACCCAGGGAATCTCGGCGCGGTGCTAAGAACCGTCGAAGCGGCCGGCGCGGCCGGAGTGATAACTTCAAAAGGTTCAGTCGACGCATTCTCTCCTGCCGTCCTGCGCGGATCGATGGGAGCGAGCTTCCGTCTTCCGGTCGCGGAAAAGGTCCCTGAGCACGAGGCGGTCGAGTGGGCACGACGGTCCGGACTTAAGGTCATCGTCACTGATTCGAACGCGCCTGCTGACTATACAGAGGCCGATCTGACCGCTCCGGCCCTGCTGGTGTTTGGTTCGGAAGCGCACGGAATCTCGGGGGCCGTCCGCGAATCGGCCGACCTGGGCCTGAAGATTCCGCTTGAGAATCGGGTAGAAAGCCTGAACCTCGCGGTTTCGGCAGGTGTGCTGCTCTTTGAGGCAAAGAGACAGGCCCGTTACTGAACGCCCGTGCTTGAGTTCGCGTCCTGGGCCGCGTTTTCGGCAGCTTTCAGGCTCTCGGCAAAAGCGGTGCGGGCGGCGGGATTGGAGACCACAGAACGCGCCAGAGCGATCTCTTTCGCAAGGCTGTCCCTCTGGGCCTCTTCGTAGTCGGGAAGACGCTCCGAAGCATTGGTCAGAGCGACCGCTGCCTCGTCGTAGCGTTCGTTCAAGAGGTATGCAAGTCCAAGAAAATAATAATCTTCCGCATTCTGGGGATTCGCAGAGAGCGTAGCGATAGATGCTACCGGATCCTCATAGACCTTCGACTTGGTCTGCTCGAAGGTCGGAACGGGGATCTGTTCCGGCGTGACCGGTTGAAGCTGCGCAGCGGGCTCCGGCTGAGTGAAGACCGTCCAGAAATGGTACCCCGCAGCTCCGACCGCGGCCCCCAAAGCAAGCAGTACGATGCCTGCGAAGATGCGGCCAAGCACCCTGCCAACAGTTCCGGCGCCGGACCTCTCGGTCGCGTCCTCGTCTGAACTAACAGAAGCCCCTCCGTCGTCCGAAGAACTGCCGTCCGAAAGGATCGACAGAAAACTCTGGCTGTTGGAGGAGGTCATCGAGATGCTGTCCGGATCCTTGTCGACGACAACAGCGACGGCTTCGTCCGATGCGGGTTCGTCCCCGGCAAACGCCGCGACCGCCGGTTCGGGTTGTTCCGCGGGCGCTTCGGCGTTTTCCACTGCGACGGAAGCGCCGACCTCGACCACTGCCGCCTCTTCTTCCGGCCTCGCTGTCGCGATCGTCTCTTCTTCGTCTCCGGCAAGATCGCCGTCCATATCGAAGCCTTCAGGGAACTGGGCCTCCGCCCGGACAACGACGGCGGTCAGGTTGTCCTCGGCGCCGCGCTCGTAGCATATATCCTTGATCGTCTGGCAAAGCGACATCTCGTCAGGCGCGTTTATCAGAAGCTCGCGGAGCTCGCCGTCGTCGATATGCCTCGTTACGCCGTCAGAACAGGCGAGGAACATCGTGTTCGGCTCGACCATGATCGTCTTCAGATCGATATCGACGAGCGGCTCTGCGCCAAGAGCGCGGCTGATCACGTTTCGGCTTGGGTGGATCGCGGCTTCTTCCGGAGACATTCGCCCTGCCCGGACCTCTTCTTCCACGACCGAGTGGTCAAGCGTTTCCTGAGTAAGTTCGCCGAACGGATCTAGTTTGTAGAGCCTTGAATCGCCGACGTGTCCGACCGTTGCGATATTTCCATTGATGTGGAGAGCGACGACAGTTGTGGCCATCGAGCTGAGCTGTGCAAGATCGTGCGACATCTGGAAGATCGCGCTATTGGCCCGCTCTATGGCCTGGCGCATGCGCGACTCGGCGTCGCCGTCTTCCTGGAGATTGATGAATGCCTCGGCGAGGATCTCCATCGCCATCTGGGACGCGACATCGCCGGCCTGGGCCCCTCCGACACCGTCGGCGACCGCAAACAGACCGCTTTCCCTGAGCTCAAGGTACGAATCTTCGTTCTGCGGGCGTTTCTCGCTCAGACCCCTGTCCGAGATCGAAGCCGAACTAATCTGCAAATCAACTTGCATCATCATCGTATTCTCCCGAAAGAGCCTGCCCCGCGATAGAATTCCGGTTTATCTTGAGGGTCAATCGATCTCGGGCCGGTTCAGACTGACCTGCCTGTCGAGCATGTTTCTGTGCGAAAATGCCATCAGCATCCCCAGCATTGTGAAGCTGGTGATGAGACTGAATCCGCCGTGGCTTACGAATGGGAGCGTGATTCCGGTCATCGGCAGTGCCCTCGTGATTCCGCCTATGTTGACAAGAGCCTGGAATCCGATGAAGGCGGTCAGTCCCACAGAGCAAAGTTTGCCGAACATGTCGCGGCAATCGAGGGCAGTCCTGACACCCGCACTGACAAAAATAATCAGCGCAAAGATTATCAACAAACCCCCTAAAAGTCCAAGTTCTTCGCCGATCGCCGCGTATATGTAATCCGAGTCCGCGACCGGTATAAGCTCGACATATCCGAGCCCCAGACCGCGGCCCGTCGTCCCTCCGGAAGCGAGCCCGAAAGTCGCCTGCGCAGGCTGAAATGCGAGTATGTCGAACCAGGCGTCGACGTTGATCGATCTTTGAAGAGAAGGATCGTTCTCGAGCATCTGCGGCAGGTCCGGATTGTTCTTCACTAGCCGCTCGTAGTACGCCTGATAGTCGTCCTTCCACCAGTCGGTCTCGGGAGTCGGCGGATTGAAACCGTCCAGCCAAAGGTGGAACCTCTGCTGGATCCTGTCCGGGAGGACCTGCTTGACCGGCTTCGAAAGGGTGGAAAGCAGAGGCACGTTCTCCTGGGTCTTGACCGGCAGCGCGCTGACAACCAGGACCGAGACAAGCAGCAGAACGCTCCCGATCAGCACGATCCTCTGCGGCATTCTACGGACGGCGATGAAGTACAGTGTCACGTAAACGGAGCTGAAGACCATCATCTGCCCGAAGTCCTTTAGTACGAAGAACGGAAAGAACGGCAGAACCGCCATGAACACAAGCGGGACCACTTCTTTTGCCCGTGGTATTCCCCAGTAGGTCCGCGTCAGGTTCTTGTACAGCGCCGCGAGGACGGCGGCGAAGCCGATCAGAAAAGGTATCTTCGAAGGCTCCCAGGGCGTCATGTTCCCGAGCGACTTGCCGGCGCTGGAAGTGACAGCCGCGATGAGCAGCGGGACCAGGGTCAGCAATACGATCAGAAATCCGTTGTTCTTGAGGATCTCGACGACCCTGTCCCTCGAAACAAGGAGCAGCGCGGCGAGAAAACAGGCGAATGCGAGCAGAGGGTTGACCGTCTTGCCCGAGATCAGGTCCGACGCGCCTATGTCGGCCGGCCTGGGCTCCTCTTTCGAAAGATCGACCGGGGCCGGTTCCGTCGGCGGCAGCCCCATCAGTCTTTTCTTTTCCGCGGAATAGTTCTGCTGAATGTAGTGCTGTTGTATCGTCTTGATCTTCGCCTGCCTGGCCTCGGACTTCCCGCTGCGGGAAGTGTATTCGGGATCGCTGAAGAGCCTGTACTGGGCTGTCAATCCCACCGAGAAAAGGAGCACCGCCGCGGTGTAGATCGTCCAGTTCCCTTTGTATTTCAGTACTTTGGCAAGAAAGATAGGAAGAAAGGCAAGGACTCCCAGGAGCGCTACATTTCTGCCCGCGGTCAGAAGCGAGGCCTCATAGCCGCGTATAAGCGCGCCGTAATGGATCGAATAATGCGAGATCGCGCTGATGACGACTATCAGCAGAAGAATGAAGAAATGTGTGGAAACGCGGCTCTTCATACTACCGTTGCCTGCCTCCTCTGGAAGAAGCTGTGAGAAGACCCAGTTCCTTTGCCTTGAGTACGATGTTCGCCGCTATCGGCGCCGCAGTTGTCGCCCCGTAACCGCCTGACTCCACGACGACAGCGATGGCGAGCGTCGGCCTTTCGAGCGGAGCGATCGCAAGATACCAGCTGTCTGTCCGCTCGTACATCACCGGCTCCTGGTATTCGACCATTTCCCCCGCCTCGTTCCTGCGCTTCTTCGTCACCGTTCTTAGCTTGCCCGTTTGCTTGTCGTACACGGGCGCCTTCTTCTCCGCCGTGCCCGTCTTTCCTCCGGTCCGTATCCCGGCCGCGCGGACCCTTGCAAAGACCCTCGAACCCGTGCCTCCCGGACCCTCTGTGACGAGGCCCATGATCTGCCGGACCTGCGCCGCCTGGGCGGGCGAAAGGACCTTCGCGAACGCTTCGGGAGGCTGTTCGAGCTCTATCTTCGGCTTCATCAGGAGCCCGTCGGTGTTTGCCGCCGCCGCCGCGATCAATGCCATCTGAAGCGGGGTCATCTGTCCGGCGTAGCCCTGTCCCATTCCCTCGAGCCCTATGTCGTATGCCGAGATATCCTTGCCGGTCACGATCGTCGATCGCTGCGGCGCAAGCGCGTTGGCGATCGAAGGATCGCTCGTATTCCAGATCTCGGGAAAGAACGGTGCAGTCACCGCTTCTGCGGGGGTCGCGACCGGCTGGATACCGAGGACGCGGGCGGTCTCGGCGATCCTTTCGCGCCCGAGAGACACGGCAAGCTGCGCGAAATACTGGTTCGAAGAAGCCTCGTAAGCGAGCGTGATCGGAAGCGGCCTGCAGCCGTATGGCGGCTCGCAGCCTCCGTTCGCGTCCAGGATGGGCCTCGAACCGCGGAACGGGATGAACCCTTCCTGCCGGGCAGTAAAGACCGAGTTCTGCTTGCCGTTCCGGAAGGCGGAGATCATCGTAAATGTCTTGAAGGTCGAGCCCGGCACGTAGTACTCGCGCGTCGCGCGGTTCAGGAGCGGCTTCTCGCGCTTGTTGCCCTCGAGCTCCAGCCAGTCGTTCAGGCTGTCGGCCTCGTTGATGTTGAACGACGGATTTGAATAGATCGCCAGCACCTCGCCGTTCTGCGGGTTGAGGACCACGATCGCTCCCGACTTCCCTTCGAGCTGTTTCGCGATGTAATCCTGAAGGTCGCGGTCGATCGTGACCGTGACGTCGCGCTCGGAGTCTTCCGGCTGCCGGATCGTCCAGAAGGTCGCCCACGATTCGGGCATCGGGTCCGCCTTTTTCCGGTACAGCGTTCGCTCGAGTCCCGGCGTTCCCCGCTCGGTCCCCAATAGATGGGCCATCGCCACGGGAAGCGAGTAGCCGCGCACGACTTCGCCGTCCTCGTCCATCTCGTAATATGCGAGGGCCCGCTCCAGTTTTCCGGTCCGGTCGAGCATCCATCCGCGAAGGCTCGCCGCGGTAGTCCGCCTGTAGCGCAGGTCCTTGTAACTCAATGCCTGAAACTGCTCGTTGTTCTCGTCCGCGAAATAGACCCAGTAAACGTGAAATCCGTAAACGCCGAACGCGAGCACGAAGAACACAAGCTGCCAGATCCGCAGGCTCCGGTTGGTGGCAGTGGAACTCAGTCTCCGTTTTACTTCTTTCGGGAGAGCGGTCTCGAACGCCAGTCGAGGGCGGCGGAAGTTCCCCGCGAACGCGGCGAACAGAAGGACCACGATCCCGCTGAAGGCGAGAAGATAGATCAGCGTCAGCGCGGCGGGCGTCCGTTCGAGCACCTGCAGCCCGAGGAGATTCTCAGGCCTCAGGAAATCCCAGTCGGATTGAATAAGAAACAGGAGCATTCCTAGATTTCCCAGTCCTCGCCACTCTTCTTAGCGTCCTCCGGAGGCGCTTCGATATCGGAAGAAGCGATCGTCGGAGCCGGTTCAGGCGCCTCAAATGCCTCGGTGACCGGAACCGGCGTCTCGTCCTCCGATGCGCCCGGACCGGCATCCTCAGAATTCTGCAGAACGGAGGAGACCGAAACAAGCGCTTCGACGTCGCCGAACTTTATTTTCGAGCCCTCGCTCAATGGTGCCGCTTTGCCGTATGGCATACGGCTTCCGCCTATGAATGTTCCGTTCGTCGAGCCCGTGTCGGCGATGACAATTCCCCCTGAACTGCTCAAGGCCACAGAAGCGTGTACCTTCGAAACACTGGGGTCGTCGATCACTATGTCGTTGGTTCCGGACCTTCCGACGGAAAAGCGCCTTGTATCTCCGAAAATTACGCATCGGCGCACCCGTTTGCCCTGAACGGTAAGATCGAAACAGACTTCCGGACCGTGTGACACTTCCTGAGCGGCTTCAGCCTCTGCAGGCGGTTCCTCCGCCGGCGGCGACTCGCCGACGGGGATGTTTTTGAGCGTTACGTTGACCGCTATCTCGTCCCCTTCCGACTCGCCGAACTTCCCGAATCCGGCGATGAACTGGACGCCCTCCACAAAATAGTCCTTCTCCACACTTACCTGGATCGGTGCGTAGGTGTGGTAGAGCCTGTCATTGATGTGATCGATGGCGGCGGCGTGAAGCTCGTGTTCCAGCTTTTTGAGGTCCGCGTCGGAATCCGTGGAGAACTTGTTCCACTGGATCTTCAGCTTGAAGAGGTGCGGGACGAATCTTCCGCCGCCCGGCTCTTCCCGGACTTCGGCGTCCAAGAGCAGCTTCAGCTTCTCCTCCAGTTTGCTCGTCGCGAGATTGGAAGATGGATTCCAGTTACGGCCTGTGATGCGGTCGAACGTGTCGCCGAGTTTGGAAAGCACTCCGCCGATCAGCCAGTCGAGGGAGAACCCTTTTTTCGCGGTGCTTCCTTTGTCTTCTGCCATCTAAGCGCCTTGGTTTTAGGCAATTTCTGCGTAATTTTATACAATTTGTATGCGGTTTGGAAGCGGTTCCCTATTTGCCGGCGGACTGTTCGGCCCGGCCGTCCGAGGCCCGATCGAACATCCGAAGATGGGTATCGTACACATTCAAGCCGCCGCTCGGCCCAACTCTTCCCGATTCGCTGATGAAAGAACTTTCGCTCATTGACTCGGTTCTCGATGGACGCTACGAGGTCCGCAAGCTTCTCGGCAGGGGCAGCTATGCTGAGATCTACCTTGCCGAAGACACCCTCGCAAACCCCGATTCGCCGCACCGCCGTGTAGTGATCAAGGCGCTCAATGTCTTTATGCACGACGATCTCGACAGAGACCTGGAGCGGACCCTTGTCGAGAATTTCCAGAACGAGGCGCTCGCTCTGGACCGGGTACGCCACCCCAATATCATAAGCAGGCTCGGGCACGGCACGGCGCAGGACCTAAGAGGCGTACTGTTTCACTTCCTCGTTCTCGAATTCCTTCCCGGAGGCGATCTCGCAAAGTTCTCAAGAACCAACGGGATCGGATTTTCACAGGCGCTGCGTTTCATCGAGCAGGCGAGCGCCGGCCTTGTACACGCTCACGGAAAGAACGTCATTCATCGCGATATAAAGCCCCAGAACCTGCTTTTGAATGGAAGTCACGAGATCGTCAAGATCGCGGACTTCGGAGTTGCAAGGATGTCCGAATCGGATGCTCCGATAACCCGCGTAGGGACCAACATCTATGCCCCTCCCGAGCACAGCCCGATGATGTCGGGGACAACGGGAAGGCTTGGATTCGGCGAGCTCACGCCCGCGGCCGACGTGTATTCTCTCGCAAAGACCTCTTACGTGCTGCTGACTTCCGAGTCGCCGCGGTTCTTCGCTAACCGGCCGATAGAGGCGCTTCCGGCAAGACTTCGCGACGAACCCTGGGCGGACGCACTTCGCGACGTTCTTAGGAAAGCCACCGATGACGACCCGAAAAAGCGCTACCAGTCTGCCGGCGTGTTCTGGACCGAACTGGCTGAGATAGCGGCGTTCTCTTCTGATACCGATTCGTCGGCTCTGGCAAGGGAAACGGCCGTGCACACGAGGCCGCAGCCGGTCTTTAGTCCCGGTTACAGTCCACTGACGCCTGCGAAGGCCGAGTTCGACACCGACCGAGAACTCAAACTTCCGAAAGTGATGAGGGACAAACGTCCGGGAACCGGGATCTCGGTCCTGGACGCACCGACACCCGGAGGGGTTCAACCGAGAGTGGCTCGGTCCGAAGCTCCTGAGAAAAAGTCCGAAGCCAAACGCAAACAGGTCGAGATAGAAGCGCCGGAACTGGTGAGCATTAGGGAAGGAAGGTTCTTGAGGAACGTGGTAATGACGTCTCTTCTGGTCGCGTTCTTTGCCGTCGGAATATATGCGACCTATAATTACGTACTCACACGGGCCTCGTTCCCCTCGGTCTATTCGCTTTTCGGCCAGAGAGAGGCCACGGCGCTGATGAACATCAACCTGCGTTCGGACGCAAGCACAGGGAATCCACGGATAGGGCTTGTCCCGAAGGGTTCCCGGCTGAGGATACTTTCTTCGGAAGAACACTGGTACGAGGTTCAGATCGTAGAATACGGAGCCCCCAAGGCGGACCCGGCGTTTGCCGACCGCGGATGGATCAGCGGAAAGACAAGAAGAGGCGAGGATACGATCGTGTTCAAGAGTGAAGAATGAGCGTACTCGATAAAGTCAGAAGATGGATCGACGGCGAAAGCGCCGAGCTCGTCCTCGAGCAGGCCGCGCGCGACGCGCAGGTGAAGCCCAGGAGCGAAGCGGAAGAGTTCATCGTGAAGATCGCCCGTGCGGTCGAGGACGTGATGCAGAAAGAGATGGTCCCGCTTCCGCAGGGAACCACGATCATTCCTACTGAGTATTTGATCTTCCTCAGTGAGGAGGACGACAAGGACTGGCGCGGCGTGAAACGAAGGGGCCTCGAACAGGGCCTCTACCATGTGCTTGCAGAGCGCGCAAAAGAACTCGCCGGAAAAAAGAAGCTAGAGACGCATTCGTTCGCGGTGGAACTGCGTGTCGACGGGACGCTGGAACAAGGAGAGGTACGGATCCAGCACGGCTGGGAAGACGAAACGTCCTCAAAGACCGGGGTACTTCCCCGAAAGCCTCCGGGAGGAAAACCCTCTCAGCCCGCTCAGTCTCCGACGCGCAAGGCGTCCGCCGCCAGGCCGCCCGGAAGCACCCCGCGCAACCTGGAGCCCCCGAACTTTGTAAAACAGCCCGGTCCGGCGGCAGGCGATCAAGCCAGCCCGTTCGCCCGCGTAACACCGGTCCCGGCCGGAGAGGAAGAGGAACTGACGGCCGTCAGCCCCAGAAAGACTTCCCTTTACGATCTCGAGGTTTGGAAAGGGGGTGTTAGGCAAACGGTGATCCCCGTTTTTCAAAGCGAGATCGTGATCGGGCGCGGTTCGGTATCCAAGCCGGTCGACATCGCCCTGAAGGGCGATCCCGAGGTTAGCCGGAGGCATGTCGTCGTGATACTGGATAAACTTGGAAAGTTCTCGGTGATCAACGAAGGACGCAATCCTGCGATGATCAACAACCGCGAACTTCCGGTGGGCCAGCGAGTGTCCCTGGAGCCCGGCCAGGCGATGGCGATCTGCAGCTACGTGGTCCGAATTCAGCCCAGATAAAAAAAACGGCCTTTAAGGGGCCGCCTTTCCAAGCCTGAAATTCACTTCCTTCATTTAAGCTTGAGAGCCGGATCTCCCAAGAGGTGCCACGACAGCCGAACGTCCCTGCTAGCGGCGATCACGGTCTTCGCATCCATCACGAGGTTTCCGATCCTGGTAAGACTCGGGTTGGTTCCGAGCTGGCTGTAGAACCTCCTGGCGAGTACTTCCTGGACATCCGGCGTGGTTTCGCCCGTTGACGACCAGGTGGCTACGGCGCCTCCGACGGTGGAATTGAACAGCGATTCGCTAAGCCCCTGTCCTGAAGGATCGACGAAGTACCCGTTCAGACACGTCAACATAGTGAAAACCGACAGGTCATCGATGTTCGAAAGCGATCCCACGTCTCCGGCGCCAAAGAAACCTCCGTTCGTCCAGCTGACCACGGATCCGTGTCCTGAGTAGTTGACCAGGAACCTGCCCGTATCCAACTCGGCCAGCAAGGTGTTCCGGGCGTCGGGGTCGCCCTTGTTGACCGATATCTTCGGGTAGGAGGCCGGCAACTCGTTGACGACTCGGTCGCACAGTTCTTCAAAATTAACGATCTGCGGAACATCGCTCGCACAGAGGGCGCCTCTCGAAGGCCCGGACGCGACCGAGGCCTCGAAGGTCGTGACCTTCGCGAGCGCATTCAGCACCTGGGCTCCCGTGACGGCCGGTATGCGGCCGATCGCGATCTCCGAAAGTCCATCGGAATTATGGTCCGCCAGCGCCTCATCGCTCGGCGACTCGTCCCTGGAGGTCTCCGTCATTTCGGTCGGCACGTAATCGGTTCCGCCCGCGCCCGTGTAATTGCGGGGATCATACAGCGCGTCGCCGACGAGCATCGCGTAGCCGGGCGCTCCGGCCCAGTTTAGGCGCGCGAAGTTCAGGAACTCACGGATGGCTTTCGGACCTCTGCGGCCGTAGCCGAACTCGTCGTAAACGTCGACAACGTCGAACACCGCCGCGTTCGTGCCGTTTGCAGTCCTGTAATCCGCCCAGTCGCCGGATTCGGAGAGAAAAGCGGCGTGACTGATGATCACCATTTGCCAGGCATTCGACGCCGAATGGAGCGTTGAGGGCTCGTTCAACACGATGCTCGCGGGAGGCTTGAGGCCCGCGTCGGAAACCGCGAACATCGGAGCGCCTTTGCTCGACGGAATGACGACCTGGAAACTGCTTCCAAGTCTAGCCGACGCTTCCACCGAGGCGTTCTGCACAAGCACCGGAGAGTCGTGCGACGTCAGATCGAACACACGTATGTTCGCGTCTGAAAAACCTGTAACGGTGACCTGTTTGAGATTCGGCACCGGGAACTCGAGCTCGTCGGCCCTCGAGACGTAATTCCTCGGATACTGGGCTGACACGAACTCCACAACGCTGATGTCGCTCGGCGAAGCGATCCCCGTCATCGTTACGTTGTTCGACCCTTCGTTGATTATCGAGGTCGGGACCCCAATGTCGGCAAGCTTGTACGTCGCGCCGACGAAGCTGAAGCTGCCAAGCGGCACCCCGTTAACGGCTACGCTTATGCGGTGGGAACCGGTTGTGAATCCGTTCACGCCGATCTGAATGTACGTCTTGCGGATCGATTGGTCGACCGCATCGAGATCAAACTGGACATCGACCGGACTCGGCGATATCACCTGGCCGAAAAAGTTCTCTTTGTCCCCGTTCTTTATGCTTGAAACATAGAAAGAACGGTCTCGCCGATAAAAGCTCTCGCGGTAGTTTTGCGCCACATTGGCCCCGTTCGGCTTCCGAACGACCTGCTGGATGCGATTTCCCGGATCGTCACCGACGACAAGAAAATATATGTTCGTATCAGTCGCACGGGTGTCGACTCCCTTACCGAAGAACTCGATGTAGTCGCCGTTCTCTTCGACGATGATCGACTGCTGGTTCCCGTCGAGATAAAGCTGCCAGAGAGCTTCGTCGGTGTTGACGTCGAAACCGGCATTCTCGAGTTCGGTCCTTGTGACGCGATAAAGGCCTGTCTCTTTTACGCCGATCTTCACTCCCGGCCGCGCGGCCACCCAATGCTGCTGCGGAAGGTCCGGCGGAAGGTTTGCTCCGCTGCCTACGCCCGAGAATCCGTATGCGGGAGCGCGCACGACCGAAACGGGATCCGCAGACAATGCGGCCTGTTTCATCTCTCCGGCGGTTTTTCCTGTGAGAGAGTACAGATCGCTTTCGAATTCGGGATGAACCACCCGGGAAATAACAGATCCCCCGGAAAGGCTGCGGACCCTGATCGCGTACATCGAACCGAATCCGCCTTCCGGATCGAAAAAGGTGTAGGATCGGTCCCTTTTCAAAGGCGTACGAGCCCCGAAGAAGCTTCCTAGGACATATCCCCTGGGGCTTGCCTTCCAGGCGCCGCCCGAGGAGCTCAACACCTCAAATCCAAGTACATCCTTGTCATTGGCTGTCCGCCATCGCAACAGGACGCCGTTCCCGTCGGAAACTGCTTCTATGGTCTCGAAGGTGGCATCGACGCGCCGAGGCTCTTTCGTTTCCGGGTTCCCGACCCTCTTCTGAGCAGTGACGGGGAACGCGGCGGTCAGTACCAGGACCAGTATCAGGGGGATCGATCTCTTTATCATTTCTGTATTGCCGAAGTAAATAAACGGATCTTTGGACGACCAAGCAGCAAAGCGGGCAATTCCCTGCCGTGAACCTAAGAAATTACACGATTCCACGCCTGCAATCCACTTTTTTGTGTTTAATAGAGTTTTAACAAAGGGACAATTCTTGAAAAGATCGCCACATCGGCTGAGAACAGAATCGCAAAAGGTCAAAGGACCCGCGGCCGCCCGTGGCGTCTACTTCTGACTATGCGATAATGCACGCGCACCTGCAAGCCCCGGTGCAGACTCAGGGTCCTTCTATGTTGCCGAAGATTATGAAACGAACCACATTTTTAAGAATAGTCCTGGCACTTGCGATCTCGTTCGTCCTCGTCGCGGTCGGCACGCCTACCCAGGCGCGCGAGCCGGTTGCGGCAAGAAACGCGATGGCGGCCTCGCAACATCCGCTCGCTTCTGCTATCGGTGCCGGGATAATGAAAAAAGGCGGAAATGCGGTGGATGCAGCGATCGCGGTCGGTTTCGCATTGGCGGTCGTATATCCGGAGGCGGGGAACATA
>JAGFIQ010000001.1 GCA_024103495.1 Aridibacter famidurans | reverse complement strand
CCGTGTCCATCTGTGTCCTGCTTCGCTCTGCGTACTCCGCGGTCACTTCCTCCGTTCCCGTCGCTACCGCTCCGGGTACTGACTTCCCCGGAGTGCCGATCTACGGCCTCCCTGACGGTCGGGCTGCTGACACCATCCCAAAGATCCTCTGCGCTCTCTGCGGTTCAATCCTCCCTTAGCGTCCTTCGCGACCTTTGCGTTCAATCTCGGATTCCGGGTATGGACAGTGCCTGCAGCCGTTGCCGCAGCAAAAGCCTCGGTCAAGCAGAAACTTCTCGGTCAGCACCATAAGGCCGTTCTCGTAGTAGAAATCGACGCCTTCCTCGAACCTTCTCTCTCGTCGAGCGGCCGTCCCGCCTTTGATCTCTGTACCCGTCCCCTTGTCCATTCAGTTCTTCTCCAGGATCATCAGAAACTCGCGGTTTCCAGAGGCGCCTTCGATCGGCGATTCGACGAGCCCCGTCCGGCCGAGTCCAAGTTGTTCCACGAATTCCGTGATCTCGTCGATCACCTTCTCGTGCAGTTCTTCGTCGCGTACGATCCCGCCCTTTCCGACCTCGCCTTTGCCGACCTCGAACTGAGGCTTTACAAGCAGGACAACCAGACCGCCTTCCTTCAAGAATTCTACGGCAGGTTCAAGGACAAGCTTTGCCGAGATGAACGATACGTCGATCGTGATCAGGTCCACGTCCTCCGGTATCTGTTCGCGGGTCAAATGCCTGGCGTTCGTATTCTCCATCAACACGACCCGCCCGTCGTTCCGAAGCCGCCAGATCATCTGGTTCGTTCCCGAATCGACCGCGTAGACCTTCGAGGCTCCTCTCGAGAGCAGGCAATCCGTGAATCCGCCGGTGGAAGAACCTATGTCGAGACATACATATCCGCTAACACGTATATGATATTCATCAAGTGCCGTCTCGAGCTTCAATCCGGCCCGGCTTGCGTAGCGCGACTCCGGCGATTCGCCTTTGATCCGGATCTCGCCGTCCGGTTCGAACTGCTCGGATGGCTTTTCGACACGTCTTTCGTCAACCAGCACAATCCCGGCCATCACCATCGCCTGCGCCTTGGTCCTGGATTCGGCGAATCCTCGCTCGACGAGAAGCTTGTCGATCCTTTCGCGTCCCATACCGGCTACTCCAAGGCCTTTCGCAATGGAATGGTCATACCCGTGCGAGCGATCCGGAATCCCGCCGATTCGACCTCGCCGATCGCCTCCTTTGATCGCTGGACCATAGGGTTCGAATGATTGAAGTGTATGAAATGCACCTTGGCGCGGTCGGACGCGGGCAGGCCTTTCAGAAGCGCCATCGTCTCTTCGACAAACGGATGAAGCACCTCGCTCATAGGCCTCGGGATCTCGCCGTCCTTGAAAAAGGTTGCGTCGACGAACAAGAGGTCGTTCTCTCGGACCTCGTCAGCGAGCTTCCTCTCCCATCTGTCCCACTTGTCGATGTCCGGAATGAACAATGCGCTGAAATCGTTCGAGATGATCCGGAACCCCGCCGTTTCGCTGTACTCGTCGCGGTGAGGCACAAGGAACGGCGTGACGGAGATCCGCCCGTTCAGCTTTACAGGCTTGTCCTTAGCAAGTTCCTTGATCGAGATGTTCTTGAACGAGACAAGCTGCGACCAGGGACCGTTAGCCTCCAGGTAGCGCTTCATCCTCGGCATCGCGAACACAGGCACGGCTTTGGCGTTCATCGATTCGAAGCCCAGGTACATCAGCCCCGTGTAATGTCCCATATGGGCGTGCGTCAGGAAGATCCCGGCCAGCGCGTTGGAGCGGTCGCCGGTGATCTCTTTCAGAAGCTGAAACTGATCGGGCAGATCGGGCGTCGCGTCGAAGATCCAACGCTCACCCGTGTCGGGATCGACGAGCGCGATGGAAGACACCATCTCCCGCTTCGAAGGATCTTGCCACGCCTCCTTACAGAACGGCGACTCGCAGCCCATCTGGGGAACACCCGCGTCCTGGCCGACGCCGAGCACTGCGAAGTACGGTTCTTTGGCGAACGCCAAGGGCGCAAGTGCCACGAAAAGGAGAAGAAGCGCGGCAAGTTTTCTCATTGTTCTATCGAAGCCGCCTCGAACCCAAGAGGCTCTTCGGACCCGCCTTCGAAAGTGATCCGGATCGGCCGGCAGCAGACCTCGCAATCCTCTATGTAATCCTGCGCCCCAGCGCTAAGATCGAGAAGCATCGAGATCTCCTGCCAGCAGTACGGGCATATGAAAAAGTGTTCGGTTTCCATTAAGGCTCGCTAATTTCAAGCCCGGTTTGAGCGCGATCGGCTTGATGATATTCTCGGTCATTAAAGGGTCAAATCAAAATGAGCCGGTTCAGCAAGCTTAACGCCTTCGCGAAGTATTCGCTCTTCGTCCTCGCCTACAACATCGTGGTGATCCTTTGGGGCGTTTTCCTCCGCGCCTCGAAATCCGGCGACGGATGCGGTCAGCACTGGCTGACCTGCCACGGCGAGGTAATACCTTCGGCTCCGGAACTCAAGACGGTCATCGAGTTCTCGCACAGGCTTACAAGCGGACTCGCGTTCTTGTTCGTTCTGGCGCTTCTGATCTGGGCGTTCAGGAAGTACAAAAAAGGTTCAGCGGTCCGAAAGACAGCCGTCGGCTCGTTCATATTCATTCTCACGGAAGCTCTTGTAGGCGCAGGGCTTGTGCTGACCGGGAACACCGCGGAGACCTACACGCCGGTCCGGCCGTTCTGGATGGCCGGTCATCTGATCAACACTTTCGTTCTTCTCGCTTTCCTGACGCTGACGCTTTGGTTCGCGGCGGGCGGAAACAGGCTCCGGATAGGAGAAAACCGAAGACTTGCCTGGGTACTCGGGCTGGGAGCGGCAGGGATCTTCGCGATCGGGATCACGGGTTCGATCGCCGCGCTGAGCAATATGCTGTTCCCTTCGGAATCGCTCGCTTCCGGGATCGCGCAGGACCTTGCCGGATCGTCGCACATCATCGTGCGCCTGCGTGTACTACACCCGATCTCTTCGATCGTGATAGGAGTGTTCTTGTTCGTTGCGGCCGGATGGATCAAACGCGAATCGGGAGAAGGAAGCGCGGGATTCTGGTCGGGAGCTGTCAGCCTTATCGTGATCGCGCAGCTTGCGTTCGGAGGCCTGACTCTTGTCTCGGGAGCGCCTATCGTAATGCAGCTCGTGCACCTTCTGCTCGCCGACGCGCTTTGGATCTCTTTTGTTCTTCTCGCGGCTTCGGCTCTTTCAGCCGCCGAAACTAGATCAGCGGCCTCGGAGTGAAAGATTGTACTGCCCCTGATTTCCTTTGTTGTCCGAGATCGACACGCCCACCGAAGAAGACGAGGTCGAGATCTGCAGGATGAACGAGCCGTCGAACTTCGCAAAGGTCTCCCGACCGAGTATCCGGACTGTCGCCCCGGGATCTGTCTTCCCGCTGACCCTGTAAAGCCTTCCCCCGAGGTGTTCCACCTGCCAGTCGCCCGCCTCGATCCGCGCCGCCCTTCTTTGACGGTAAAGCGTCAGCCTGAAAGGCTCGCTCCACTCGCTCTGTTGTCCGGATGTCGATGCCGCCCGGACACGCCAGAAGTATGTGTCCGGTACAAGCGCCGCGATGCCATATCGCGAATCCCGAAGACCCAGCTGCTCTTCGACAACCTTGTCTTGAACAAAGAACGGCGAAAGCGACAGCTGGAATTGATAGGTGATGTCGCCGGCACCAGACGATCGTTTCCAGGAGAAAGCGACGCTCCGGCTGCTTCCCGTGACGGGGATCTGAGCGGATGCCGGCGGCTCTTCCGGCGAAGGAGGTCTTAGAAGCGTTTCCCTCGAAGACACCTTGCCCTTGTCCAGGGCGGCGTATTCGTTCTCGTTGATCGTGGTCTTTTGCCCGTTCGAATCGCTGATGATGTTCCCGCGGGTGACCCGTATCTCGCCGCGCTCGTTCTGTCGGTTCAGGTTGAAGCTTGCCTCTGTCTGCGCGAGGATCCTGTTCTCCGACTCTTTCACCTCGACCACGTTGTTCGTGCTGTCCGGCTGGTCCTCGGTTCTTACACGGATCTGTCCGTCGTCAAGCTTCACGCGGACGCTCTTGCCGCCGAACAGCGAAGAACTGTCGCGTATGACGACCGTGCTGTTCGGCCTGACCGAAAGGGTCGATCCGTCGATCATCAGTATCTGACAACGGCCGTCGGACTGGGTCTGTATCGTGTCCCCTGCCTGGACCATCATCCCTTCCGCGGCGCGTTCGGTCTTACGCGTAGAAACACGGATTATTCTGACGTCTCCCTGATAGGTCAGGATCCGCGCGGAATCCCTGGGTGTGTTCGCATCGTCTATCGGAGTCGCGAGCAGTTGACTTTGCCAAAGCCAGATACCGCCGCCGATCACTGAGGCAATAAACGCCAGCAAAGCGAGCAACTTATAGACAGTCGCCTTCCGGATGTTGAACCAATCCACATAAAATTTTCTGTAATGTGGTTCCATTTTTGGTTCCGGTTTCGACAAAGTGCGTTTGAACGTGCGGGGGAGCCGGCTATTCCGCTTCGTTCAAAGTTTCCGAAGGTTCGGACGCTTCTTCCTGGTGCTTCACAGGAAAGATCAAAGAAAGTATGACCGAGAGGAAGATCGTTCCCGCGACCACACTCAGCGAGATGTTGATCACCTGTTGCTTGTAGACGCCCTCCAGATAGTTGTGCATCAGCAGCGCGATCGAGGAATGTGAGCCTTCGCCTGCAAGGTAAACTCCTGTCTCCGCGACAAGAGGAAGCAGCATCTTCACACCGATGAAGCTGAGGACAAACGCAAGGCCGTACCGCAGATAATGGAAACGGTCCGCCATGTCGGCAAGCAAAAAGAAAAACGTCCGGAGCCCGAGGATTGCGAAGATGTTGGAAGTGTAAACGATGAACCGATCTGTGGTAATTCCGAAAATGGCCGGGATGGAATCCACCGCGAAGATCACATCGGAAAGCTCTACAACTATCAGCACGAGCAACAGAAGCGTGCCGACCCGTTTACCGTCCTCGATTATAACAAATTTGTTTCCGACGTATTCCTTTTTGATCCGTATGTACCGCGTTACCAGCGAGACAAGGCGGCTTTCTTCCGGATTGAAACCCGCTTCGTCGTCCGAGAACATCTTGATCCCCGTATAGATCAGGAATACGCCGAAGAAGTAAAGGATCCAGTGAAACCTCTCTACGAGCTCCGCGCCGGCGAAGATCATTACCATTCGCATTATCAGCGCGCCCATGATGCCCCAGAACAGCACACGGTGCTGGAACTGTTTCGGGACGGCGAAGTAGCTGAAGATAAGGAGGAAAACGAACAGGTTGTCGATCGAAAGCGAAAGCTCGATCAGGTATCCGGTGAAGAACTCCTTCGCCTTGAAAAGCCCGACCGCCGGACCCGCGATATCCGTGACGACGTAATAGACGAAGACGTTAAACGAGAGCGCTAGCGAGACCCAGACGATACTCCAGGCAAGCGTCTGTTTTCGCGACGGCACGTGCGCCTTTCGGTTGACGATACCTATATCGACGAATAACGCTACCAGGACGGTAACGAAGAAAGCGGTCCAGACCCACAGAGGATATTCGACACCATTCATACAGCTTCTAAAGATACATTCTGAAGCGCGGAATTGGAAAAGCGCGTGGCCCTTCGGCGGGGATTTCTGCAGGCTCCGCGATTTTTACTTTTCGACGGCCGGTTGCTAAAATTGCGGTTTGTCCCGAACAGAACGAACGGTCCCGTGAAGGGGACCGAACCCAGGAATTCAACAGATGCTTAAGTTCTTCAAACGAATGGAGAGGACGAGGAATATCATCCTCGTCGTTTTCGCAGTACTTCTCGTGGTCAGCCTGATCGTCTTCGGCGCGCTTCAGCCCGGCACCCAGGAAAACCTTCTCGTAAGCAACGAGGTCGTTGCCCAGGTCGGCGATGAAACAGTGACCTTGGGCGAGCTTGCCACACAGCAGCAGACGTTCCAGCAGCGTCAGCAGAATATCCCGGCAAATTTCCTTCTGGACGGCCTGATCCGTCAGAAGATGGTCAAGAACGAGGCCGAGAGGCTTGGACTGACCGCCTCTGATGCCGAGGTCGCCGATGCCATTCGCGAGATCTTCAAGCCGGAAGACGGCCAGCCTTTCGACCAGGCCCGATACGAGCAGATCGCTCTTCGCCAGGCGGGTTCCGTCTCCGCATACGAAGAGTCGATCCGGGATGAACTGAGCGCGGAAAAGGTCCGTGCCTTCGTCACAGCCGGCGTACGGGTCTCGGAAGCGGAAGTGCTCGAGGATTTCCGGCGCAAGAACACTAAATTCGACCTGTCGTATGTGGCGATCAGCACAGGCGACATCGCCGAGGGCATACAGCCGACGGACGAGGAACTGGCAAAGTACTTCGAGGAGAACAAGAAGGACTACTACATAAGCCTCCCGCAGAAGAAGATCCGCTACGTATATCTTGAAACCGCGAAAGTAGGCGAGACGCTCAACCTCACGGACGAGATCCTCAAGGCGGAATACGACAAGTTGCCGCCCGAGCGCAGGCAGAAGGGTGTAAACGTGCAGGAGATCGTTCTTCGCGTCGCCAGTCCCGACTTCGACGCTGCACAACTCGAGAAGGCGAACCAGATCGTTCAGAGCCTTCGTCAGGGCCAGGGCGGGGTCACCGAAGAGCGGTTTGCGGAAGTGGCGAAGGGACAGTCGGAAAAGCCTTCGACCGCGACGAACGGCGGCCGCGTGACCGGGCTCGTGAGGCCGAATCCGAGCAATCCGGACGATCCTTACCAGAGGATACTGACGATGAAGGATGGGGAGATCACCGAGCCGATCAAGTTCGGAAGCGACTACTACATCCTCCGCCGCGGGAAAGCCGAACCGAAGTCCTTCGAGGAGATGAAGAAGGAGCTTGAGGTCGGGCTCCGCAACCGAAGGGCCTACGCAGCGAACTCCGAGCTCGCCCAGAAGGTCGCCGCTCGCTTGAAAGAGGTGAAGGACGTCGATAAGGTCGCCCAGGAGTTCGCAGGCCAGGCGAATATGTCGGTCGCGAACATGGTGAAAGAGACAGGGTACGTGAAGCCCGGCGACGAGGTCGAAGGCTTCGGCGTGTCCCAGGACTTCGAGCAGGGAATCGCTCCGCTCGAGGAGAAGGGCCAGGTCGGTGATCGCATCCCCGTACCGGGTGGATTCGCTATTCCGATGCTGGTCGACAAGCGCGATCCGCGCGACGCGACTCTCGACGAGGTTCGCCAGAGAGTCGTAGATGCCTACAAGGTTGCCGAAGCAAGAAAGCGCATCGAGCAGATCGCAAAGGAAATCGCTTCGGGAGCGCAGAATGCCGAAGGGCTCTCGGCCGCGGCTTCGTCGAAGAATCTGGAGGCTGCGGACGCTGCAGATTTCATACTCGGTTCGCCTCTCGGTGAAGGGCCGACCGCAACGACGTCGGAAGCGCTTGAGGAGGCGATCTATAGCGCGGACAAAGGCGGTGTGACCGGTGCGATCCAGGTCGGCGACAACTGGTACGTCGTTGGAGTGAAAGACCGCGAAGAAGCAAGCACTGAGGACTTTAACGCTCAAAGGGACTCGCTGGTTGAGCAGATGCTTCTTGAGAAGCGCGGCAGGGTCTTTTCTGATTATCTCGCTGCGGTGCGCCGAAGGATGGAGCAGAGCGGCGAGATCGTGATCTACAAGGAAGTACTCGCCAAGCTTGAAGCACAGAACCAGCAGGAGGCCCCGGCGCCTCAGTTCCCCGGCGGCATCCCGATGCCTCCGCCGCAGAGCGTTCCGATCCCGCAGCCACCGACAGGCGACGAGTAATTGATCCGGCGCATCGCTGACGTAGTCTTGAGGCTGTCTAAAAATGGCAGCCTCTTATTCGTGCTTGTTCGAAAGGATCGTCGGGCTGATAGTCGGGTGCTTTCAGTCCGAGGCTGTCTGAAAACCAAGGGCAGGGAAATCTCCAATCATACCTGAGCCCACAATTTCGAGAAAATGACCATCAGTTGCCCCCCGCTTCAGCGGGGGGCAACTGATCACTCTTTAAAGCCGCGCCAGACGCCGCTTCTTACCCGGCGCTCTCCTTCCTAAGGTGGCTGTGCTTGATCCCGTACGCGAAATAGATGATCACGCCGATCGCCATCCAGCCGAGCAGCCTGAGCCAGGTGTCCCAGGGCAAGAACGTCATCAAAGCGAAACTGCAAACCGCGGAAAGCGGTGCCACGATCCAAACCATCGGCACCCTGAATCCGCGCTCGAGGTCCGGATTGTTAATGCGCATCACGATGACGCCGGCCGCGACCACAACGAACGCGAACAGAGTACCGATGCTCACGAGTTCTCCCAGCAGTCCGATCGGGAAAAAGGCCGCGATCAGCGAGACGATTCCGCCCGTCACGATGGTCGTCACATATGGGGTCTGAAACTTCGGATGGATCTTCGCCGCCCATTCCGGAAGCAGCCCGTCCTTCGCCATCGAGTAAAACACGCGAGGCTGTCCCATCAGCATCACGACCATCGTCGAGCTCAGGCCGAGGACCGCTCCGATCTTGATGATCATCGGGAACGCGGCGAAAATCGAGCCGAGGGGTGAACCGGAGGCCAAATTTCGCGCCGCATCGATCGCGACCGCGATAGGAGCCGGTACGTTCAGAGCCGTGTACGGCACAAGGCCTGCCATTACGAACGATACGAGCACATAAAGAACGGTACAGATCAGAAGTGAGCCGATAATACCGCGCGGCATGTTCTTCTGCGGTTCGATCGTTTCCTGGGCCGCGGTCGAAACGGCATCAAAACCGATGTACGCGAAGAAGATTATAGCCGCACCGGCCAGTATCCCTGTGAAGCCAAACTCGCCGAAATTGCCCGTGTTGGCAGGAATGAAGGGCGAGAAGTTGTCCATGCTTACGTAACCGATCCCGGCGACTATGAACAGCACGACGACCGATGTCTTGATCAGGACGATGATGGTGTTGAAGGTCGCCGATTCCTTAATACCTTTGACCAGCAGCAGCGTGATCGCCACCACGATCAGGAACGCCGGAAGATTGAAAACGGCGGTGTCGGTCTGAAGTGCGGCGACCGTGCCTCCGACTTGCTCGATGCCTTTTGCGAGCGGCTCGCTCATCTGGTTCCAGCCTTCTCCGGCGCTGAGCAGGTTCCCGTCGACCCGGATACCGGTCAGCTTCTCCGCGAGATCCGGTGGAACATTTATAAACTGCGTTCCCGGGGCGGCGCTTAGATTTATCGGGAACTGTATCCCCAGATCCGAGAGAAAACTTACGACATATCCCGACCAGCCTACCGCCACCGTTGCTGCTCCGAAGGCGTATTCGAGGATGAGGTCCCAGCCGATGATCCAAGCGACGAACTCGCCGAGAGTCGCGTAGCCGTACGTGTAGGCCGAGCCGGCGATAGGCACCGACGAAGCGAATTCCGAATAACAGAGCGCCGCGAACAGCGCGACAACGCCGGCGATGATCATCGAGATCACGACGGCGGGCCCGGCGTGCTTGGCCGCTGCCTGACCGGTCAGAACGAAGATACCGGTTCCGATGATCGCGCCGACTCCCAGCGCGATGAGGCTCCATGCGCCGAGCGCCCTTTTGAGAGTATGCTTACCCTCCTCCTGGGCTTCGGCGATGATCTTGTCTATGGGTTTGGTTCTGAAAAGTGACATCTGTCCCTCCAAAGGAGCGTTTTTCGATACTATTGCTCTTGCCTAACCCCCTTGTTCTGAATCAATTGCGGGGTTCCGGCAGGCAGGTCCGCGGGAACGGGACGCCGGAAACCCGGACATAATAAAACATTTATTCGGCCAGGACGCAAAAATCCCGGGAAATCTTTCGATCTCTCAAAAGGATTCCCCGGGATAAATTCAGTGCTAAGCGCCCTTGATCGCTTGCAGGTACTTCGTGAGCTCTTCCTTCACCTTCGGGAAGAGGATCAGAAGCCCGATCATGTTCGGGAACACGAGCGCAAGGATCATCGCGTCCGAGAACTTGATGACCGCGTCGAGCTGCGCCGCCGCACCGATCACGACGAACAGAAGGAACAGCACCTTGAATATCATATCGGCAAGGTTGCTCCTTCCGAACAGGTACTTCCACGCCTGCAGCCCGTAGTACGACCACGAGATCATCGTCGAGAACGCGAAGAGAAGGATCGCTATCGTCAGCACGTACCGGAATCCCGGAAGCACATCGTCGAATGCGGCGGACGTCAGGTCGACCCCTCCAACGGTCTGGCCCGCGATCTGGACTCCCTGCAGGTTCTGCGCGCTGTAAATGAACGACTGGTCGTCGTTGAAGACGATGATCACGAGCGCGGTCATCGTGCAGATCACTACCGTGTCGATGAACGGCTCGAGCAGCGCGACGATGCCTTCACTTGCCGGGTACTTCGTGTTGACCGCAGAGTGGGCGATTGCCGCCGAACCTGCGCCGGCCTCGTTCGAGAACGCCGCACGCCTGAATCCCTGGATGATCACGCCCGCGATGCCGCCGAGACCGGCCTCGGGCGTGAACGCGCCGTTGATGATCAGCATGAACGCCTCGGGAATGAACGTGAAGTGAGCGAGTAAGATGATCAGCGCCGCACCTACGTAGAGGATCGCCATGAACGGCACGATCTTCTCCGTCACTCGCGCGATGCGCTTGATGCCGCCGATGATCACGATACCGACGAAGAACGCCAGGATGATGCCGATGATCGTCTTAGCCGCTCCGTACTGCTGAAGCCCCATCATCGAGCTCAGTTGGGCCGTAGCCTGGTTAGCCTGGAACGCGTTGCCGCCTCCGAGCGAGCCGCCGACGCAGAACAGCGCGAAGATGATCGCGAGAACCTTTCCGACGGGTGCGAGGCCCCTTTCCGCGAGTCCTTTGGAAAGGTAGTACATCGGGCCGCCATAAACCGTGCCGTCAGGTTCAAGGTCGCGGTACTTCACGCCGAGCGTACACTCGACGAATTTCGAGGACATTCCCAAAAGCCCGGCGACGATCATCCAGAACGTCGCTCCCGGACCGCCTACCGCGATCGCGACCGCGACTCCGGCGATGTTGCCCAGACCCACAGTTCCGGAAACGGCCGTAGCGAGCGCCTGAAAGTGGCTCACCTCGCCTGCGACGCCTTCTTCCCTGATCGTGTCGGGAATATCGCCTTCGTAATGAGGGACCGTGTCTGTCGTTACAGGAGCAGCGCCCTGTTCAATCTCGTCGTAATGTCCGCGGACCACGCGGATCGCCAGCGGAAATCCCCTAAGGTTGATGAATCCGAAATAGAGTGTGAAGAAGGTCGCGCCGAGGACAAGAAGGATCAGCACGATGGGCAGGCTGTAGTCGCCGATCGTGATCGGGTAAAGGATCAGCCACTCCCAGGTGGAAGCGATGGGATCGAACGCGTCGTTGATCCTCTGATCAAGTCCTCTTTCCGCAGTCGTCTGCGCCGCCTCGGCCGCAAAGGCGGCGATCGGAAGCAGGAAAGCGAGCACACCGGCGCTAAAATACTTCAGTATCTTATGATTCATCATAGGCTTTGTGACCATCCTTGAAGACTGACTTGTAAACTTTTGGAAGCGGAAGCGTGTTCTCCGGGTCTTTGGTGCCTCTAGAGCGGAGAAGGTGGGCACCCGGTCGGGGTGACTTCACCCGAAGTTAACACTTACTTAGAGAGGGATTATACCTATTTAGAAGGGCATGTCGAGTATTTCGCTGATAGAATCTGGTCGGCGAGTGGCCTGAGCGCTCGCGTATAGTGTCGACCGAATTCTGTTATCCTGTGATCGAATACAAAATGCGAACCAAATTACTCCTTCTGTTTTTCACGGTGGCGATGCCGTTTCTACTCGCTGCGGAAGCCCAGGGATGTATGTGCGCCCGATTGTCTGACTGCGAACTCTTCGCGATGGCGGACGCGGTTTTCGTCGGGACCGTACTCGATGTCCGGCAGACAGAAGGCGACTTCAAGGAGAATATCCATAAGGTACAGATCGATGAGGTCTTCTGGGGCGAAAAGGACTCGGGGGTCGTCGAGGTTACCTCGAGTGCCTGGGCGTGCCCTTACCGCATGGAGAAAGGCGAATCGCACCTGATCTTCGCCGGCATAGACGACTCCGGTGATCTTTACACGAGTTTTTGCTCGGGAAGCCGGATGGTGGATAGCGGCGGCGAAGTGCTGAAAGAGCTAAGAGAAATGAAGGATTCGGGTGTCCTAGGCGTTGCGGATCTCCGAGGGATGGTGCTTGAGGCGGCCAAGCCTCCGCTGCCCGGACAGAAACCGGAGGCCGTCAGCTTTGTTTTGATCGTCCCGGACAAAGGAGGCGACCCGATCACCGCCGAGCTGGACAGCGAAGGTGCGTTCTTCGTCGATGGGATCAAGCCCGGAAGATACCTGATCACACCAATGCTCCCGCCGGGTTATATCTACAAAGATTGGACGTTTCAGAATATCTCCAAAGAAGATAATGACGATGACCGGACGATCGAGGTCAGGGATCACGGATGCACGGTGGCGAAGTTCGAGGTCAAGCTAAACGGACGAATTTCCGGCCGGTTGGTGGATTCAACCGGAAGCCCGCTAGCCGGAATTTACGGCATCGACCTGATGAATCTTGATCCGGCCGAAGCCGACGAGGCGGTGGTGACGGTGGAAACCGGTCAGAACGGCGAGTTTCTTTTCGAGGGCCTCGGCCCCGGAAGATACGTTCTGGGAGTGAATCTCGACGATTTCATTACCGAAGACTCACACACTTTCACCTTGCCGAAGTTCTTTTATCCGGGTTCTCGCACGCTCAGCGGCGCTTCGGTGATCGAGCTCGGAAAGTCAGCCGAGGTCAGGGACATCGTGGTTCAGGCACTCCCGAAACTCCGGAAGCGGACTGTGACGGGTCGGATAGTCGGGTCCGATGGAAAGCCAGTCAAGGGCGCGAAGATGCGTTACCATTTCCGACGCGGACACCGCCTCATCTGGGGCGGTCTAAGGGGCTCCAGTATCGAAGTATCTGAACAGGGCTACTTTTCACTGGAGGTTTATGAGGACACGGAATACATTCTTTCGGCTTACGTTGACGTGGTAAAGCGTGAGCGCCGAGAAGTGAAAATGTCGTCCGAATGCTCTTTGGTAACGTTCCAGGCGCCTGAGAAACCCTTGACGATCAAGCTTGAGAGGGGCCCCGAGAACTGCAAGCCGGAGGAAAGGAACTGACCGAACCTACAAGACAACAGCGATCAACAACCGGCGATATACCGGTCGAGGAGTTCCGGAAGCACGGGACAGCGATCGTCGAGCGCCTTGCGAAGTATTACGAGGAGATGGAAGACCTTCCGGTGCTTTCGCAGATCGAGCCCGGATCGCTGAAGGCGGCTTTGCCCGAGGACGCTCCGGAAGAAGGCGAGGACTTCGGAGGCATTCTCGAGGATGTCGAGGACCTGATCTTTCCCGCCGTCACTCACTGGAACCATCCGAATTTTCACGGTCTTTTCTCGACCTCCGGAAGCGCGGTCGGCGTCTTCGCCGATATGTTCGCGACGGCGTTCGATATGAAGGCGATGCTCTGGCGAACGTCTCCGGTCTCGACCGAGCTCGACGAGGTCGTGCTCGAATGGCTGCGAAAGATGTCCGGGCTCCCCGAAGGCCTGAAAGGCGTGATCTATGACACGGCGTCCGTTTCGACGATGCACGCGATCGCTATGGCGCGCGAGCAACTGGGACTCAGCATCCGCGAGAAGGGAATGAGCGGCCGAAGCGATCTGCCTCTCTTGCGTGTTTACTGTTCGGAGCACACGCATTCTTCGATCGAGAAGTCTTTGATCACGCTCGGGCTGGGGCAGAGGTCGCTGGTCAAGATCGAGACGGACGAGAAGTTCCGTGTGCGGCCGGACAAGCTTGCGGCTGCGATCGAGAAGGACAAGCTCGAAGGGCATCTGCCGTGCTGCGTCGTGGCGACGATCGGAACGACATCGACGACGAGCGTGGACGATGTCGATGCGGTCGGCGAGATATGCAAGGGCCACGGAGTATTCTTCCACGTCGATATGGCTTACGCGGGCTCGGCGATGATCGTGCCGGAGCTGCAGTTTCATCTGCGCGGGATCGACGCCGCGGACACGATCGTGACGAATCCGCACAAGTGGCTGTTCACGCCTTTCGATCTGTCGGTGCTTTACGTAAAGGACATCGATCTTCTGAAACGGACTTTCTCGCTGATCCCCGAATATCTCGACACCGGCGGCGAGGTCGAGAACCAGATGGACTACGGGATCCAGCTTGGGCGGAGGTTCCGGTCGTTGAAGCTCTGGTTCGTGATGCGGTACTTCGGGAGGCGGGGGATGATCTCTAGGATCGAGCATCACTGCCGGCTTGCTAGGGATTTCGCGGGCTGGGTCGAGCGGTCGGACGATTTTGAGCTGATGGCGGAGGTGCCGTTCGCGCTGGTGTGTTTCCGCGCCTGTCCTTCGGGTGTGGAAGACCTCGACGAGTTAAATGAGCGGCTGATGAACGCGGTCAACGAGTCGGGCAAGGCCTACCTTTCGCACACGAAACTGGACGGGAAGTTCGTTCTCAGGCTCTCGATCGGGAGTATACGAGTGGAAGAGAGGCACATCGAGAAGGTGTGGAGATTGATAAACGAAACTCTACTAGATCTTTCAAGCTGAACTTAAGTTTTCTTTGCGGATCTTTGCGCCTTCGCGTCTTTGCGAGAGTCTTCTTTTCGAAGCCTGAGTTTCTATCGAGTAAAACCCGGCAAACAGATAAGAGAGCTCCCGCCAAGGCGCCAAGTGCCGCAAAGAAGAAAGTCCCCTTTTCCCAAGCGCTCTTCACCGGAATCGATCTTCTTGGCGGATCTTTGCGCCTTAGCGTCTTCGCGAGAGTCTTATCCGTCCGCGACACGCTTCCCGATCAAAAAGAAAAAAGAGCTCCCGCCAAGGCGCCAAGTGCCGCAAAGAAGAAGTTTCCTGATTCCAAAGTGTTCTTCATCCAAAGTGGTTTTCTTTGCGGATCTTTGCGCCTTGGCGTCCTTGCGAGAGTCTTTTCCGTCGGGAGCCAGTTGTGTCCGGCCTTTCAATCCCGACGTTATCCAATTATTGTTCCGACCGTTCTCCCACGAACACTCAAATACATTTCAAGGAGCATCCTCACCATGCACGAAAACGCGATCGCAAAGATCGTGGTCGATTCCGCATTTAAGATCCACAAAGAATACGGTCCCGGACTGCTGGAATCCATCTACGAAAAACTATTGCAGCATGAGCTTGTCACGCGAGGCTTGAACGTAAGGGCGCAGATGCCTGTCCCGGTATTCTACGAAGAAATACCGCTCGGAACTGGGTTCCGGGTAGACCTACTGGTCAACGAGAAGCTGATAGTCGAAATTAAGTCGGTTGAGTCGCTCGCGCCGGTCCATTTGAAGCAGCTTCGTACTTACCTGCTGTTAACGGAGAAAAAACTTGGCCTTTTGATCAACTTCAACGAGGCTTTGATCAAAGACGGCATTCGGCGAGTCGTGAACGGACTGAAATGAACGGAAGGAGTTGGGGCGACGGAAACCTCATGAAGGCCTGCATCTTCACTAGAAACAAAGTGCTGAGAATAACCTTTCCGAATCCTTGTTGATCCCCTTCATCTGTGTCTGATTCTTTTCCGCGCTACTCGAAGCCTATGAACTCGACCGTCTCTTCCCCGAAGTCGCCATAGGCCCTCTGCTTCACGATGCCGACCTTTGGCGAGAACCATACCGATGAACGGAACTCCTTCACCGGAATGTTCGCCTTCTGCATCTTCAGGTCGATCCTGATCACCGTGTCTACACGGTTCGCTTCGAACTCGCCGCCCGGGACCGTGATCTTCTCTCCTTCCGCGGCAAGCTTGTGCTCGAGGGTCACGGTTCCGTCCGCGGCGGCCTTCACCGGACCGGCGTCCAGGTTCGCCTTTACCTTGTAGCTGCTCGACCATTCCTTCCCGAGCGACCATTCGTTCGGGATCGATATGCCGGAACTTTCAAGCGTCTCCATCTGAAACTGCGCCGCCTGCATCTGCGCCTGGCTTACGTACTCCGCCGCGCGCAGGCCTTCCTCCGTGCAGTTCCAGTTCACCGAAAGAGTCAGCCCCGACGAATACGAGCGGATCTCGGCGAAGGTCGTTTCGTCGACCATCTTCTGCTTCAGAGTGTACTCCCGGCCGCCGTCCGGCAGTTTTGAGCTGAGCCTGTATTTCCGGACCATTCCCGGGTCGACCGGATAATACGGGTTATCACAGGGACTTGAAGAGGTTTCAGCAGACGTCTCAGCGGGGGTCGACTCGGCCGCTCCGGCCTGATTTTCGGGTAAGCCGGTGTTCCGGGCCGCGTTGTCCGAGCTGAGGAATCCGCAACCCGAAAACACAGCGGCTCCGGCGACAAAAGCGACGGCTAGCAGTCTTGTCAATCCCGATCGCCGGACAGAAATGAAACCGGAAATCGTATGATCGTCGAAATAGTTCATTAAGTTATCTCCTGGGAATCGTGGCCTGACCGGAAGGAACGTCGGACGGGGTATTCCGAAAATAGCACACGGCCGGAGGCTCGCCAAACAGGACGATTTTGAGGAAGCCTGACACATTGAATTCGCCCGGCCAATGGCCGACACTCTTTTACGCCGATGAAATTCGTCAAGGAAAGCTATGTCGCAGCAACTCCGGAGAGGGTCTTCGGATTCCACGAACTCCCCGATGCCTTTGAGCGGCTGATCCCTCCGTGGGAAAACATCACCGTGATTCAAAAAGCGGCGATCTCGAAGGTCGGTTCAAGTGCGATCATCGAGCAAAAGCTGTTCGGGTTGATCCCGTCCCGCCTTGTCGCCGAGCACACCGCGTACGACCCGCCCCGGATTTTCGAGGACGTTCAGGTCTCCGGTCCGTTCAAAAGCTGGCGCCACCGCCACATCGTCAGGCCCCAAGGCTCTGGCGCCCTGCTCGTCGACGACATCGACTACGAGCCGCCGGGATGGATCGTCGGCCGATGGCTCGAGCCGTTGCTCGTCCGGCCGAAGCTCGAGAAGCTGTTCGAATTCAGGCACAAGGTCACACGCGAATGGTGCGAGCAAGGACAAGACTCGAGTGCCTGAGGATTCTACAGGCCCGTGAACTTCTTCCGCATCTTTGGATAATCAGCACAATCGTGTAACTTGTTCCTGTCTCTACTTATGCTGATCCATATAGTCGTTTGGAAATACAGGGATGACGTCCCGGAAGACAATCGGGCGGAGCACGTGGCGGCTCTGAAGGCGCTTGACGGAGTGGTGCCGGGAATGATCAGGTTCGAGGTCGGAACCGACGTTCTTCACCTTGAAAGGTCTTACGATACGGGGCTCGCATCAGCGTTCGAAGACCGGGCCGCCCTCGACGCATACACCGATCATCCCGAGCACGTGAAAGTGGCGCAGATGGGAAAGAGCATTTCAGCACACGTGGCTTCCGTCGATTTCTTCGCCTGACCCCCGGTTTTTCCGATGAGAACGTTCAAGAGGATATTGCTCGTCGCGGGATGCCTTTTGCTCGTCGCGCAGATCCCGTTTGCGGTGAACCGCTACCGCACCGCGAGGCTCGCTACGGAGATAGAAGAGCTCGGGAAGGACCGCGGCCCGGTCCCTCGCCTGGGCTTTCGAGATTACAAAGGCGTGATCCACGTGCACTCTTTCATCGGCGGACACAGCACGGGGACATTTGAAGAACTGATCGGCGCCGCGAACCAGAACGGCCTCGACTTCGTCGTGATGACCGAGCACGTCGCGAACGATTTCGATTCCGCCGCCAAAACGCTCAACGAGAGGCACGGGCGCGCGATCTGGATCGGCGGGAACGAGGTCCCCACTTCGGACGGCGACAAGTTTCTCGTCCTCGATGGATTCAGCGATCTGAGCACTCTGCAGTTCAATTCGACCGACGAATTGCTCGGCGAAACAGAAGGCAAGCGAAAACTTGCCCTGGTCACTTACCCGGAATCATTCAGATCCTGGGACGCGGATTTCGACGGTATCGAGGTGTTCAGCCTTCACACGAACGCGAAAGCGATGAACCCCTTTCTTTTCCTGATGGACGCCGTTTGGTCATTCGGATCCTATCCCGAATTGACGATGGCCAGGCATTTTCGAAGGCCTGCCGAGAATCTGGACAGGTTCGACAAGATCTCCGGAACCAGGAAGATCTCGCTTTTCGGCGGCAATGACGCGCATTCGAACATCGGGTTTCACCTGTTCGGCGACGATGCGAACAACAAGCTGTTCGAGATCAAATACGACCGCTACGGTATGATCTTCAGGTTGATGAGGACCCACGTACTTATCCCGGAGAACGAAGAACTCAGCCGCGTGACGGTGCTCGAGGCGTTAAGGCGCGGCAGATCTTTCCTGGGATTCGATATCCTCGGCGACTCATCGGGGTTTACGTTCCATGCGGAGAACGCGGAAGGCGCCCGCTTGGTGGGTACGGATTCGGATGTCGACGCGGGTTCCGTGCTCCGGGTCGCGTCGCCGCTTCCCGCGAAGATCGTGATCTTCAGGAACGGGGACCGGGTATTCGAATCGGAGAGCGTACGCTCCGTTGAGTTCAAAGCGCGAGAACCGGGCGTTTACAGGGTCGAGGCCTTTCTCGATTCGCTGGGGGCTCCGTTCGACGAGATGCCGTGGGTGATCACAAACCCGATCTACGTCGGGAACCCTCCGGCATTGAGCGCAGGGGTGCCCAAGCCAACGAATCAAAATTAGGTACCATCATAGGGTGGCATTTAACACAGCATTACACAGGGTTACTCTTCTGAAGATGAATAATTTCAAGACCAGGACTTTCCGCGCCTTGGCCGCGGCGGCGTTTCTTGCCGTGGTGTGCTCGGCGGCGTACGCCCAGCAGGTCCAGCGCGCTCCTTTCGATATCACACATTACAAGATGGACGTCTCGATCCAGCCCGACTTGAACAGGCTAGAGGCGGTTGTCGATGTCGACCTTGTCCCGAAAGCGGAGACTCGTGTGATCACGTTCGAGATGAACGGTTCGCTTGTGATCGATAGCATCGAGCGGGTTGCGGAAGGCAGTGCGGAGAAGGCGCCGAAAGCGAAACAGGCGAATGCGGCGGCTCCTCAGTCCGGCGTTACATTTGTTCAGGACCGAGTCGGTGTCAGTGATCTGGGGCCAAGCGTGCGTGTCGATCTGGGATCGATGGTCTCCAGCGGCGCTCCGTTAAAGCTGCGGTTCAAGTACGGAGGCGTGATGGTCACGCCTGAAGGCGGTCCGCTTCTCACGAAGCGGCTGGCGTTCATAGGCCCGAACGACGGGTACCTAATGTATGCCGCGCGCTGGTTCCCGTTTCACGACTACGCCGCGGACAAGGCGACATCGGACATAACCATCGCGCTTCCGCCGACCTTCCAGGTCGTCGGCCACAGCGATCTGCCGGCTCTTCCGCTGCAGGGAAAGACAAGGTTCGTCCGTAACGAGCCCGGCCTTGTCGGCAACTTCACTTACGGCCGCTATGCGACGAAGAATCTCAAGTACGGACCGTTCGAACTGAACTTCTACACCAAGCAGGGAGTCGAGCCGCTTGTCGAACTTTACGGCGAGACGCTGGGCAAGGCGCTCGAATACTATTCGCGCAGATGGGGAACTCCATCGATGGGCGGCAAGCTTATCGTGGTCCAGATCGACGACGAGAGCCCTGAGTAGTATTCGCAGGAGGGGATGCTGTATCTCGCAAACCGACTGTTCAACGAATCGAGGGACCTAACGCTCGAAAGGCTCCAGAGAGAAGCCGCGTACCAATGGTGGGGACACACGGTCGGACTTAAGTCGTTCGACGACGCGTGGCTTTCGCAGGGACTTGCCGAGTACTCGGCGTTCTCACTTCGAGAGAGCCAGCTTGAGGGAGCTCAGCTGGACAGTCTCAGGCGAGAACTGCTTGAGAAGTCGCTGACGTTCGAGCAGACCGCATCGCTCGCAAGGACGCCGGCGGCGCTCGACGACCAGTCGGTCGCTTATCAGTACATCATGTACGCGAAGGGCGCGTTCGTCTTCAAGCTCCTTCGCGACACTATGGGCGAACAGCAGTTCGAGCAACTTCTTCGTACGTTCCTCCAGCAGTACAAAGGCAAGAACGCTTCTATCTACGACTTTGAAGAACTTGCGAACCAGGTATCCGGAAAGAACCTTCGCTACTTCTTCGCCAGATGGGTCGAGGGCACCGGCGTCCCCGAGTTCCAGGCGGACTACCTGATCCTGAGGACCCGCGAAGGGAAGTTCATCACGCGAGGGACCGTGAAACAGAATTATGACAATCTGCAGCTGCCTGTGGAACTTCAGCTGAGGGCCGAAGGTCAGGGGCGGGTCGCGAACATCGAGGTCTTTGTCGAGGATTCGAGCGCGGATTTCAACATCGAGTCAGACGGAAAGCCGGTCGAGCTGATCATCGATCCCGATTACAGGCTCCTGCGGATCTCCGACGACCTCCGGATCTCTTCGATCGCGAGGCGCGGGATCGAGCAGTTCAAGGAAGGCAATTACGTCGAGGCCCAGCAGCAGTTCGAGGCGGCCTTGAAGCTCGACCGTTCGAACGCCTGGATCTACTACCACCTCGGCCTTCTGTTCCTCGAGCAGAGGAACTACGACCTCGCGATCGACAACTTCAAGGCATCGAGGAACCTTGGCCGCAACGGGCAGGCGAGCCCGACGTGGCTCTATGTCTGGTCGGAGATCAAGATGGGGAATGCCTACGACGCAAAGGGCGACAGGACCCGCGCGGTCGCGGCGTACAAGCGCGCGGAGATGATCCCGGACGACTACGACAACGCGAAAACGGCGGTCGAGAAGTACCTGGCGGAGCCCTACGATCCGCGTGTCCAGCAGACGACGGCGGTTCGTTAATGTACGGGCGGGGCTTGTCCCCGCCTTCTTTCTGTCCGACGAGCTTCAGCTTGTCGGCAATGAACCGCAGAGCACGCAGTGATCGCGGAGATCCCTAAGAGCATACCTTTCCCTCCTTTAAACAAATTTCGTACGTGCATTGATTCGGATTGCGTCCCGTAGGGACGACTGTATCTCAGCCCCGGTCTTTAGACCGGGGGTACGACGCCCAATTTCATCCCGAGCCGCTTCAGCGGCGACACATCTTTAAGGAACCAAATAATTAGAGATGTTCTCACTAAGCAGCCCCATTAGCTGCCGCCGCTGACGCGGCTTTGGAAGGAATGTAGGAACTTCGATTCTACAGACCTGTCGCGCCGATGGCGCTCGCCCTGCTTCGATACTCGAAACTTGATGCCGGAACATGAAACCTTGGACCTTGGACGTTTAGATCTGTCGCAGTAGCCCGCGCTGACGCTTGGGCTTCGGACACGCAGTATCCTTGCTATCGGCCCCCGGTCTCCCAACTTCTGCTATGCCCGTCGCTTGCACTCCGGGTACCGATCTCATTGGTCAACGGTCAATGAACATTGGTCAATGTCACGCCCGTCGCTTGCGCTCCGGGTTCCGATTCAAACAATGATCGTCGTCACGATCTCGTGGATGCTTCGCTGAAGTTCCTTGTCGTCGGTGATGGGCGAGACTAACGCGACCTCCGCGGCCTCGATAGCGGGAATTCCTTTCGTGATCAGCTGGCCGGCGTAGATAAGAAGCCTCGTCGAGACGCCTTCCTCGAGTCCGTGGCCGCGCAGGTTGCGAATCTTGCCTCCGATCGTCACCAGGTCCTTCGCAACGTCTTCGCCGACTCCGCTCTCTCTTGCGACGATCTCCGTTTCCTGTTCGGGTTCGGGATAGTCGAATTCCATCGAGACGAATCTCTGGCGGGTCGACTGCTTCAGATCTTTCAGGATCGATTGGTAGCCGGGATTGTAAGAGACAACGAGCATGAACTCGGGCGGAGCCTCGATGATCGTTCCCCGCTTCTCGATTGGAAGCCTCCGGCGGTCGTCCGTCAGCGGGTGGATGATCACGACCGTGTCCTTGCGGGCTTCGACCACCTCGTCGAGATAACAGATCGCCCCGTTCCGGACCGCTGTAGTCAGAGGGCCGTCGTGCCAGACGGTCTCCTCCCCTTCAAGAAGAAAGCGTCCGACGAGATCGGTCGCCGAAAGGTCCTCGTGGCAGGCTACAGTCACCAGAGGGCGCCCGAGCTTCCACGCCATGTACTCTACGAACCTTGTCTTTCCGCATCCTGTAGGGCCCTTCAGCATCGCGGGGAGCCGCGTAGCGTACGCCGCTTCGAAAAGCTCGACCTCCCTTCCGATCGGGAGGTAATAAGGTTCGTTCTCGACCTTGTATTTCTCAACTGCCAATTCCATATCGATCTTCAGGCCGCTCGTCCCCGGCGGCAAGCGACAATCTTATCACCCGTCCGGCGAGACAAACAAAAGCCCGGGCGGCCGGCCCGGGCT
>JAGFIQ010000068.1 GCA_024103495.1 Aridibacter famidurans | reverse complement strand
TCCTGGCGCTTACGGGCTGTGCCGAAAAGGCCTCCACTCGATACTGGGGACGCGTCTCGCCGCCGTCCGACAACATCCTCCGCTACGTGACCGGATCCGAACCCGAATCGCTTGATCCGGGGTGGGGCGGCCAGCCCGAATCGAGGATCCTGATCGGGCTTTACGACCGGCTGGTCGAAGTCGAACCGAGGTCGATGGAGCCGATACCATCACTCGCAACCCATTGGGAGATCGACGATTCGGGGACCGTCTATACCTTCTACTTGCGCAAGAACGCAAGGTTCTCGAACGGCGACCCGATAACTGCCAAAGACTTCGTCTGGTCTTCGCAACGTCTTTTAGACCCGGCGCTGGCTTCGCGTTATGGGTATTTCGGATACGACATCAAGTACGCGGAGGCGATCAGCACCGGCGGCGCGTTCGTCAGAAAGTACGGCGGATTCCTCGCGGCCGAGCCTCGTGGACAAGATGAATCCGTTCTTGCTTCCTGCACACAGGACGGGCCTGCGTGCCTCACAGTCCCGCTCGATCCGGAGTCCCGCGCGGAACTCTTCAAGATCGATCCCGCTCTGGAACAGCGTATCGAAGACGCGGAGTTTGTCCCCGTAAAGCCGACAGATCTCGCCGTAGAGGCGCTCGGCGATCACACTCTGCGGATCACTCTCATTCGTCCCGCGCCTTACTTCCTAAGCCTTCTCGCGGCTCAGTATTTCTCGGTACTTCACCGTCCCTCGATCGAAAAACACGGAGCGGATTGGTTGAGGCCCGAGAACATCGTGACGAGCGGGACCTTCAAGGTCGCCAGCTGGAAGCCCTACGACGAACTGTTCCTTGTGAAGAATCCGTTCTACTGGGACGCGTCGAACGTAAAGCTTGGCGGGGTCAGGTTCTACCCGCTGGAAGAGGTCACGACGATGATGAACCTCTATAAGTCCGGCCGCGTCGACGCGATCTACAATCACACCGTGCCGTCCGCCTGGTTCGCGTATATCACCCAGTTCAGGGACGAGTACCTGCTTCATCCGGAAATGTCGAACTCGTTCTACGGCTTCAGCGTGAAGAAGCCGCCGGTCGACAAGTTGGAGGTCAGGAAAGCGCTTTCGCTCGCGATCGACAGAAAAGCGCTGGCCGGGTATATGAAGACCCAGCAGAGCCTCACGAGCTTCATTCCGGAAGGTGTCTTCCCGGAGTACGACAAGGTGAAAGCCAAGGTGTTCGCTGAGCTTGCCAAAAGGGACGGCATCTCGGACGACGAGTGGAAATCGCGAGGATTCGACCCGGCGCGCGCCTGTTCGTACATAAAAAAGGCCGGCTATACGGTCGTTCCAGCGCGCGACGGTAGGTGCCGCGTCAAGGACTTTCCGGTGGGAGACGTGAACATCACGTATAACACCAAGGAGGAGCACAAACAGGTCGCGGAGTTTGTTCAGGCCCAATGGAAGCAGAACCTGGGCATCGAGGTCCAGATCAAGAATCTCGAGTGGAAAACATATCTAGAGCACCGCGGGAAAGTGCAGTACAAGGGCGCGATACGCGCGGGATGGGTCGGCGATTACATAGACCCGTACACCTATTCCCAATTCTTTTATTCGACCAGGAACGATAGCGGCACCGGCTGGTGGAACGCGGAATACGATCAGTTGATCCGGAAGGCGAACTCGACCCGCGACCCCGAGCGAAGACTGGAGATCCTTGCTGAGGCGGAATACCTGGTGCTGGCGGACCAGCCGGTGATCCCTCTCGGTACAATGCTGAGCAGCTGGATGAAAAAGCCGTACGTAAAGGGAATGTACCCGAATCCGGGGACGCTTCATCCGTGGAAATTCGTATGGATCGAAAGGGATCCGGCCAAGTGGGACCGGAACGTCGCAGAGATAATGACCGGGCCGCAGGAGACTTCCGTCGCCGCTCAGGTGGCGAAGCTGAGAGAGTCGCAGGAGGTATTCGAGCGTTCAAAGGCTTCGTCCGCCGCGAACTGATCGGCGCCCTGGAGTGGCAACCGATCCGCCGAAAACCCGAATCTTACGCGCTGTCAACGACTTTGGAGTCTTTTGTTTGCCGGATCGCCGGTCCGGGAACCGGAAAGACTATCTTGCCTGAGATCGAAGTGTCGTGATATTTTTGTCGGAGTTTCATAACCGATATCCTCTCCTGCAGTTCTCTTGTAGCACAGTCGGCACCTCAGGCCTTTAAGCACCGGGAGCTTTCATAATGAAGCGTAGCTATACCGTCGAGACCCGAGCGGGGATCGCGATTATTCTCTTAACCTTCCTGATCACAAGCTGTACGACCCAGGCGACCACGAAATACTGGGGCCAGATCGAAGTACCGGAAGACAACAAGATGCGGTACATCACGGGCTCCGAGCCGGAGTCGCTCGATCCTTCGTACGTGACGGGCCAGCCTGAAGCGCGGATCCTGATAGGTTTGTACGACCGACTTGTCGAGTACCACCCGAAGACGATGGCGCCTATCCCCGGGCTCGCGACGCACTGGGAAGCGAATGAAGCCGGGAACGTATACACCTTTCATCTGCGTAAGAACGGCAAGTTCTCTAATGGCGATCCGATAAAGGCTCCCGACTTCGTCTGGTCGTTCCAGAGGGCGCTGTCGCCCGAGCTCGCTTCGCGATACGGCTTCCTGGGCTACGACATCAAGTATGCCGAGGCGTACAACGCACATAAATCGTTCGTGAAGAAGGACGGAGGATACGTGCTCGTTGGCGAGGCCGACGGAAAAGGAGGGATTGGAGATGGCGTTGTCGCTTCGAATGAACAAGCAGAGGATCAACCGGAGCTAGAAGAAGCAGCGAACGAGCCTGCTGAGACCGAATTCCAGAAGTTCATAACATCGCCGGAGAGGGAAACTGTGCCATCAGACCCGTTTGCACTCGCCAGATTCCTGGAAGGAGAACAAGAGCTCAAGCGTTACTTCGACTACGCGCCCGGTGACCTTTCTGACCCGGTTGGCTTCGCAACACGAGTAAATGGGGCTGCGGATGCATTGTCTCAATTTGTGAAGCAAAAGATCAGCAATGATTCGCTGTCTGCCTGCACAAGAGCGGAATCGTGTTCCGAGCAGGCAAAGGCAATTCTGGTAAGGGATATAAACCGGCTGATCGAGAATGAGCAGCTGTATGAAACCGCGAGGTTTCAATCCCTGCAGTTAAGTGATGCTTCGCAGAAACTTGTAACAGACTTCAACGAGGCAAATGAGAAGATCGCGGAAGATAACGATCGAATCGATGCTGAGATCGCGGCACTGAAAGATCAGAAGGAAAAGGAAGAAAAAGCGAAGAGCAAGAAGAAACCTCTTGGAAAGCTCTTTTTCATGAATCGGTTCCTTTTCGGCGAATACTTCAAATCCGGACTTCAAGAACTGCCGCTGGAACCGGTAGAAGCGAAGCATCTCGGCGTCGAGGCTCCCGACGATTACACCGTCCGCATCACGCTGAAGCAGTCAGCTCCTTATTTCGTCGGCCTCCTGACCCACCAGTTCTTCGCCGTCGTTCATCGCCCGACGATCCTTAAGCACGGAAAGGACTGGATCAAGCCGGAGAACATCGTCACGAGCGGTTCATACAGGCTGAAGGAATGGAAGCCGTATGACGAGATGACCATCGAGAAGGACCCCAACAACTGGGACGCCGAGAATGTGAAGCTCCAGGAAATCACGTTCTACCCGATGGACGAGCAGACGACGATGATGAACATCTACAAGGCGGGCCGCGTCGACGCTCTCTACAATCACACGGTGCCCGCGGCGTGGAACGAGTACATAAGGCAGTTCAAGGACGAGTACCAGCTTCATCCGGAGATGTCGATCGAGTACTACACGTTCAGCGTCAAGAAGCCGCCGGTCGACAAGGTCGAGGTCAGAAAGGCATTCTCGCTGGCGGTCGACAGGTACGCCCTTGAGAAGTTCCGAAAGACCGTCAAGCGGCTCGGGAACTTCACTCCTGAAGGTATCTTCCCGGATTACGAAAAAGTCCGCCAGCGAGTGTTCAAGGAACTGATCGCGAAGGAAGGCATTTCCGAGCAGACCTGGAACGAGCGCTATTTCGATCCGAAACGCGCCTGCGACCTGATGAAGGAGGCGGGCTACACCGTCCAGCCGACCGAAGGCGGAAAGTGCAAGGTCACGGACTTCCCCGCGAACCAGATGACGATCAGCTACAACACCGCCGAGAGCAACAAGGCTGTCGCGGAGTTCGTGCAGGCGCAATGGCGCCAGAACCTCGGTATCGAGGTGCAGATCAAGAACATGGAGTGGAAGACCTATCTCGATTACCGCTCCAAGGTCGAATACACGGGCGCCGCGCGCGCAGGATGGGTCGGCGATTATATGGACCCGTTCACCTTCCTCAGCCAGTTCTACACTCCGCAGAACGACAGTTCGACCGGGTGGTGGAAAGAGGAATACGACCAGCTTCTGGAAAAGGCGAACAACACGGCGGATCCCGAGGCGCGGTTTGAACTTCTCGCTAGGGCCGAGTTCATGATGCTGAAGGAACAGCCGGTCATTCCGCTCGCCACTCAGGGCACAAGCTGGATGAAGAAGCCGTACGTGAAGGGAATGTACCCGAACCCCGGCACGATGCACCCCTGGAAGTTCGTGTATATCGAGGAAGACCAGAGCCGCTGGGATTCTGACGTGGACAAGATAATGACCGAGTACACGGACCCGCTTGTCGAGGCCCAGATCGCGGCTCTTATGAAGACACAGCTCGATTTCGAGGCTTCACGGAAACAAAAGCAGAACGGAACCCAGGCCGAGGAATAGACGGGCCGACAGAGACGCAAAATGCTGAAATTCATACTCAAGCGAATTCTCATCATCGTCCCGATGGCCCTTCTGGTGGTCACCGTCACGTGGGTTCTGATCCGCGTGGCGCCGGGCAATTTCTATTCGACCGAACGGAACCTGCCCGCGGCGATCGAGGAGAACATCAAGAAGAAGTACGGTCTTGATCAGCCCTGGTACGTCCAGTACGGCACGATGATGGGCAACATTCTCCGGCTCGATTTCGGCGACTCGCTCAAGTATCAGGGGCAGTCGGTCAACGAGATCATCGCTCGCCATTTCCCGTATTCGGCAACGCTCGGGCTTCTGGCATACCTGCTCGCCCTTGCGATCGGCCTGTTCGCGGGGATAGTCGCCGCGCTGAAGCAGAACTCGGCGTTCGACTACGGTACGATGGCCGCCGCGATGCTCGGGCTCAGTGTGCCCAATTTCGTGCTCGGCCCGATCCTCGTGCTGTTCTTCTCGCTTTACCTGTACTGGCTTCCGCCCGCGAGATGGGGCGGTCCTTTGTACCTGATAATGCCGGTCGTGACCCTCGCGGCGATCTACGCGGCGTATATCGCGAGGCTCACAAGAGCGGGAATGCTCGAGGTGATGCGCTCCGATTACATACGCACCGCCCGAGCGAAGGGTCTCAATGAAAGGACCGTGCTCCTGAAACACGGCCTTCGCGGCGGCATCGTTCCGGTCGTTTCGTTCACGGGACCGGCGCTCGCATCGCTTCTCGCCGGTACGGTCGTCGTGGAGAAGGTCTTCGCGATACCGGGCCTCGGCAACATATTCATTCAATCCGTGCTGAACCGTGACGAGCCCCTCATCCTAGGGATCGTCGCGTTCCTTTCCATCCTGATAATGATCGCGAACCTCGCGGTCGATATCTCCTACGGGTTCCTTGACCCGAGGATCAGGTACGAATAGGCGCACCAGGGCACATATCAAGGCTTCAGCAAGGATCGGGATAAATGAGAGACGAACAACATATCAAAGAAGAGGTTATGACGGACGGCCCGGTGATGGCCGGATCGTCGCTCTGGAAGGACGCGTGGCGCAGGCTTCTGAAGAACAAGCTAGCCGTGTTCGGCCTGATCGTGATCACGCTGATGGTGATCGTGGTCGGACTCGGGCCTTTTATACGCGAATACCTGACGGGGATAACGCCTGAGTACATTCCTGCAGAGGGCGACAAGATCCGCTCGTTCCCGCCTTCGTGGAGGCACCCGATGGGAACCGACGAAGCGGGACGCGACCTTTTCGCCCGCGTGATGCAGGGCGGCAGGATCTCTCTGATGGTCGGGATCATCTCGACCATCGTCTCGCTGATCGTGGGCGTTTCGTACGGCGCGATAGCGGGCTACATAGGCGGGCGGATCGATAACATAATGATGCGCATCGTCGATATCATCTACGCGATCCCGTACATCCTGATCGTCATCGTGCTTCTCTCGGTCTTCGGCGGCGAGAACATTCCGGATTGGATCAACTCGCTGGCGGGATACTTCGGAGGCGGCGCGGGCCTGAACCAGATCTTCCTTCTGTTCTTTGCTTTGGGACTGGTCTCGTGGCTGACGATGGCGCGCGTCGTGCGCGGGCAGATACTCTCGCTAAAGAACGAGGAGTTCGTGCTCGCGGCCAAGGCGACGGGAGTCTCGACGCCGGCGATCATCTTCCGGCACCTAGTCCCGAACGCGCTCGGACCCGTGATCGTCTACGCGACGCTGACTGTGCCGTCGGTGATGCTGACCGAGGCATTCCTTTCGTTCCTGGGCCTCGGCGTTCAAGCGCCCTACGCTTCGTGGGGAAGCCTTGCGGCGGACGGCATCAAGAACATCGCGATCTTCCCTTGGCAGCTAATCTTCCCAGGCGTGACGATGGCGCTGACCCTCTTCTCCCTGAACTTCCTGGGAGACGGGCTGCGCGACGCTCTCGATCCGCAGACGAGGAAGTTTTAGGAATACCATGAGCCGATCAAGTTTCGGACTACTGTTGCTTCTAATTGCTTCCTTGTTGTTTGTTTCTGTTTCGAAGGCTCAAGACACGGGTAACACGAAACCGGTCATCATCGAGCCGGGAGCGGGATTCGACGGCTTGCAGGTCGGAGTGACAATGATCGAAGAAGTGATCGCGAGATTCGGCGAAGAGTATGCGATCATCACCCACGGAAGTTATTCACAGCAGTTTGTTTACAAGAGGATCGGCGTTTCTTTCTATGTGTGCAATGCTGATCCACAGCGCCAGATTTTCGTGATTGAACTCGCTCCCCCGTTTCGTGCGAAGACAGGTGACGGGATCGAACTTGGAAATACCACGTTGGCGAAGATTCGGGAGAAATCCGGCGAGCCGTCAGACGAATTCAATAACGGATTGGAATACTCGGGAATCCATTACTACTACGATCTCAATGACGAAGAACTAGATCTGACGGACAAGCAGAAGTACGAGAGGAAAGTTGTGAAGATCGACATCACGGAGAAGAGCGGATTGAGACAGTGCGATGACTTCAGACGCGATCCCAACCACGTTCCGGATTATAACGAAGAGTTTGAAGAAGAACCTGCCCCGGAAAATAAATGAGCGAACATAACGGCAATCTCCTTTCGGTCAACGACCTAAGGACCTATTTCCAGACCGAGGACGGCATCGTCAAGGCGGTCGACGGCATTTCCTTCCAACTGAAGCGCGGCGAGACGCTGGGCATCGTGGGCGAATCGGGAAGCGGAAAATCGGTCGCGAACCTATCCGTGATGCGGCTCATTCCGCAGCCTCCGGGGAAGATAGTCAGCGGCGACATCCTGTTCGACGGCATCGACGTACGCAAGCTTCCAATCGATGACGTCCGGAAGATCCGCGGGAAGCGCATGGCGATGATCTTCCAGGACCCTATGACGTCGCTGAACCCGTTTCTGAAGATCTCCACGCAGCTGATGGAGGTCACCCAGCTCCATCTGGGACACACGAAGGAGCAGGCGTACGAGCATGCGATCGAGATGCTGAGGAAGGTCGAGATCCCTGCGCCCGAGAAGCGGGTCGACGGCTATCCGCACGAGTTCTCCGGCGGTATGCGTCAGAGGGTGATGATCGCGATGGCGCTCAGCTGCGAGCCGGAGCTTCTGATCGCGGACGAGCCGACGACGGCGCTCGATGTGACGATCCAGGCGCAGATCCTCGAGCTGATCAAAGGGCTGAAGGACGAGTTCGGGACCAGCGTCATCCTGATCACGCACGACCTGGGCGTCGTTGCGGGCATGACCGACAAGATCATAGTGATGTACGCGGGGAAGATCTTCGAGGCGGCGCCGACCAAGGAACTCTTCGCGCAGCCGGCGAACCCGTACACGAAAGGCCTGCTGAAGTCCGTGCCCGATCCGGCGCACGAACACGGCGCACCTCTGTACCAGATCCCGGGACTGCCGCCGGACGTGGCGCATCTGCCGCCGGGCTGCCCGTTCGCGGAACGCTGCGACCGCGCGGAAGACATCTGCACGAAGGAGTTCCCGCCGTTCGTTCAGATCAACGAGAACCACCACTCGCTTTGTCACTTCGCGAAGGAAGTGCACGCGGCTTCGGGCGGTGAATGATTGAGTAGGGATTGGATCTTCTTTGCGTCCTCTGTGCGAACCTTGGTGACCTCCGTGGTTTCCCTGATGTAGCGAGTAAGCAAGCCAGGATTCAACCACAGAGAACACGGAGTTTCACACAGAGGGCACAAAGGGGTTCACATCCCCAATCAGCAACGGAAGCTGACAACAATGACCGAAACAAACGGAAACGCGCTTATCAAACTCGAGGACCTGAAGGTTTACTACGACCTCGGCGGAGGCGGCCTGCTTGACCGCATCACCGGCGGGAGCGGCGAGCGCCGCATAGTGAAGGCCGTCGACGGGATCTCGTTCGACATCCTGAAAGGCGAGACGCTCGGCCTCGTAGGCGAGTCCGGCTGCGGAAAATCGACGCTCGGCAAGGCGCTTCTCCGGCTGACCGAGATCACGGGAGGCCGCGCGATGTACAAGGGCAGCGACATCGCGCATCTTTCGGGCCGCGAGCTAAGGGAAAAGCGCAAGGACCTGCAGATGATCTTCCAGGACCCGTACGCCTCGCTCAATCCGCGGATGACGGTCGGGAACATCATCGGCGAGCCGATCCGGACCTTTAAGCTAGCAGACAGCAAGTCGGCGGTCGAAGAGCGTGTTAAGGAAGTGATGGAGACGGTCGGCCTCAGCCGAAGGTTCATCAAGCGGTACCCGCACGAGTTCTCCGGCGGCCAAAGGCAGAGGATCGGCATTGCCCGCGCGCTCGCCGTCGATCCGGAGTTTGTCGTCGCCGACGAGCCGATCAGCGCTCTCGATGTTTCGATACAGGCGCAGATAATGAACCTTATGAAGGAGCTTCAACAGGAGAAGCACCTTACATACCTGTTCATCTCGCACGATCTTCGCGCGGTCAGGCACGTGTCGGACCGCGTTGCGGTGATGTATCTCGGCGAGATCGTCGAGCTAGCGGAAGGCAAGTCCATCTACGAAGAGCCGCTTCATCCGTATTCGAAAGCGCTTATCTCCGCGGTGCCTGTGCCGGATCCGGAGATCGAGGAAAAACGCGAACGGATCATACTCGAAGGCGACGTGCCTTCGCCGATCAATCCGCCTTCGGGCTGCCACTTCCATACGCGCTGCCCGTACGCGATCGAGGACTGCAAGAAGATCGAGCCTCAGCTCGTCGAGATCAAGCCCAGGCATTTCGCCGCGTGCATACGGATCAGCCCGGAACAGCCCCGTATCGAGGATGTCGTCAGGGAATAGACGGGAACGCCTGAGAGCATCGGATAGAAAGGGGCGCGGTTTGCCCCTTTTTTTGGCGGCCAAAACCCGTTCGACAGAGTCCTGACCAACGCCGGTCCGGGACGGGTTATAATCTGAAAACCCGGTACGATTGGGTGTTTCTAGCGAGTAAGCAAAAGCGAGAAACCGCGGTCCATCCGTCCGGATACACGGTCCGGCGGAAGTCCCCGAGCTATGAACAAGGAACCTCAAAACTCCGTAAACGCCCTGGACACAGCGGTTAAAGAGATCGCTGCGACCGAGGGCGTTGCGGTTGTTCTCGTCGAGGACGACAAGATATCGACCGTCGCTTCCGCGAACGACAACTCGATCTGCAAGATCCTCAGCAATTCCGACGAGTTTGCGCCAAGCTGCCGAAAGTACTGCGGTCAGGTGTATGACCGCGCGATGCGATCTACCAGGCCGCTGAAATACAGATGTCACGCCGGTCTCGACTGCATAGCGGTCCGGGTCAATTCGGACAAAGGGAAACCCCTCGTGGCAATAACCGGACGGACCTTTACGAAGGCGGACGAATACAGGCAGGCGACGGAAAGGGCGATAACCGGGGACTGGAGGCACTTCCCGCCGACCAAATTCTTCGAAAATGTACTGCTGTCCAGCAATTCCGAGGCGCTTGAGAAGGCGGCCAGAAGGATCGTAAGCCTTCTCGGGGCGCTGGCGAGAAACGACGAGTCCGTGGTAGAGGAAGACTCAAGCGTTGGTCCGCCGCGTTTGAAGGAGAACAGGGACGTCGCCGCCAAGTCCTGGAAAAGGCGAAAAGAACTTGCCGAAGCCTCCGAATGGAGATCGAGGCTTTCTGCGATACTGCAGGGCGATTACGGCGAAGCCTGTGCCGCGATCCTCGAATTCGTGAACGACAGGTACGGGATCGGTTCGTCGGCGTGGCTTGAGGTCAGGCGGAATTCGTTCGAAAAAGTGCTCGCAAAAGGAGATCTTCGCGACCAGAAGATCCAGATCTCGGTCGCCGCTGATGATAAAGCCCTCCAGAGACTCTTCGAAAAGGAATCTTCTGTTGAACTCAGGGAGCGAGGCGTGTCTAGGGGCAGGGATTCGGAAAGCCTTCGGCTGTTTCCGATCAGCACCGGCGGGACCATCAAGAGCGCGCTTGTCATAGGCGAGAGGGCGAACGAAGAGCCTATTGTCGACGCCGTTGCCAGGTTCTGCACTTCGATGGCGCCGGACCTTGAGATCCTGCGTCTCAGGAGCGAACTGAACCGCCGCGAGGGACTGGAATTCGCGATGCAGAAGTTCGGCGAAAGTCTGAAAGCGGTTGAGACGGAAGAGTTCTGGCCCGGCATACTGCGGACGACCGCCGAGCTGCTTCACGCCGAGCGCGGATCGCTGATGGTCTATGACGAGGAAAAACAGGGACTTGTAGTCAAGGCCGCCTTGGGACCCGCCGCCGACGAGCTTGAGGCGGCCGGGGGCGCGATCGGCGAGCGTATTTCGTCGAAGGTCTGGAGAACCGGAAAACCCGCCGTTGTCGAGGACATTTCGAAGCTGAGCATGGCGGAGGCTCCGGCAGCCTGGAAGTACAGGTCAAAATCGTTCATCAGTTATCCGCTGATCGTGGGAACGAAGAAGATCGGCGTGATCAACGTCACGGACAAGGCCGGAGGAGGAAAATTCGAGGCGTTCGACGTCGAGCTCCTTGATTCGATAGTTCCCCAGATAGCAATCGCCGCAGATCACGCGGTTCTGCAGGGGAAAGCAGGGGAATTCGAGAAGCTGTCTGTCACCGATTCGCTGACCGGGCTCCTGAACCGCAGATATCTTGAGCAGAGGCTAAGGGAAGAGATAAAGAGGTCGTCGCGCCACGGCTATCCGCTTTGCTTCATAATGATCGACGTCGACGACTTCAAATCGTATAACGACGCCTTCCTTCATCCGGAAGGCGACAAAGCGCTCAAGATCGTCGGTAACTGCCTGAAGGACACCCTCCGCGGTGCGGACGTCGCCGTCAGGTACGGCGGGGAAGAGTTCTCCGTGCTGCTTCCGCAGACTACGATCGACGAAGGCGAGATCATCGCAGAACGCATAAGGCACAGGATCGAATCCACGCGGTTCCCTCACAGGCAAGTGACCGTGAGCGTCGGGATCGCGACATTGTCGCTGGAGATCGATTCGGCCGAAAGATTGATCGAGGCCGCGGACGAGGCCCTGTTCGAAGCGAAAAGACAGGGCAAGAACGTCGTGCAGACGTTCAGCGGCAGGGCGAGCGGAATGCACTTTTAGGGCATTCTCCGCGCGCCGTTCGAAAGTTTCCAAGATTCGGAAGGAAGGCCTTCACGTCTTCCACGTTTCCTTAAGTGAAGGGCATTCATAATGAGTGAACTTGTGTATGACCGTGCGCCGTCCGCGCCAGACGCGGCGGGGCTGACGGGCAGGGACCGTGAACTCGGTGTGCTTCGCGAACACGCGAAAGCAGGCTCCGGGAAAGCGCTTCTCGTCTCGTCGGCGCCGGGCACAGGTGCGTCTCAAGTGCTGAATGCGCTCTACGATCAGCTTTTCCGGGCCCGAGGAGACATCGCTCCCGTGTACTTCAAGTTCCGGCCTTCCGACCTTACGGCGCGGGCGGCCGCCGAGCGTTTTCTTCACGAATTCCTTATTCAGGTCGTCGCGTTTCGAAGGGGTGAATCGG
>JAGFIQ010000181.1 GCA_024103495.1 Aridibacter famidurans | reverse complement strand
CGTTGAAAAAGAACCCGGCGTAGGCCCATTCCTTCAAAGACCTCGAATAGCCGGTCCAGATCGCCGCCAGGCCGAGAATCTTCAACACCCCGAGCGGATATGCCAGGTAATCCGGATACCCCAGATCCCGAAATGTCTGCGACGACATCTCGTTGAAAAACAGCATTCCGCCGGCCGACAATAGCATCATCGCGGTAACGATCCCTGTGGTGACATAGTATGTGATCTTGATTCCTTTCACGCGTCAAGGCCTCCCTGTCCGTAGATTGCGAAATAACATATCACAAGACCGGTCACAGCGCCGTTTATTCCCGGCGGCAGCTTTGTGCTAATCTCGATCCGAATATGGAAGAGAACAAGGTGACGCTGAAGGCCGATTCGATAACCAAGTCCTTCGGCGATTTTACTGCTGTCGATAGCCTGAGCTTTGAAGCGAGCGCCGGGCGTATCTTTGGTTTCCTGGGGCCGAACGGCGCGGGAAAGACGACCACGATCCGAATGATCGTCGGCATCACGGTGCCCGACGACGGCCGTATCGATCTGTTTGGCAGGAAGATCTCCCCCGCCCTGCAGGACCGCATCGGTTATCTGCCTGAAGAGCGAGGCCTTTACAAGAAGATGAAGGTCTCCGACCAGCTGCGCTATTTCGCGGCGCTGAAAGGTGTCGCGGCGAAGGAGGCTGACAAACGGATTGACGAATGGCTCGACCGTATGAATCTCTCAGAGTGGAAAGAGAAGAAGACCACCGATCTATCCAAAGGGATGCAGCAGAAGGTCCAGTTCATCGCGACGATGCTTCACGATCCGGACCTTCTGATCCTGGACGAGCCGTTCTCCGGGCTGGATCCGATCAACGTCGAGTTCATGAAGGAGGTGATCTCCGAGACGAAGTCAAAGGACAAGACGATCATCTTCTCGACTCATATGATGGACACGGCTGAGAAACTCTGCGACGACATTCTTTTGATCAACAAGTCGAAAAAGGTCGTGTCGGGCAGCCTGCGCGAGATCAAGGAAAGCTACGGCAAGAACGTGGTCTCGTTGCGATGCACCGGCGGGGAAGAGGTCCTGGCGGACGAAACGCTTGCCGCGAAGGTCATCGATCACGCCGACGAAAGGGAAGTCTTTCTCGCAAAAGGCGCCGATCCGCAGAAACTGCTCGAGAAGCTCTTGAGTGCGGGAGCGCAGATCACGAAATTCCAGCTGATCGAACCGAGCCTGAACGATATTTTCATCGAGAAGATAAGGGGTTGAATGATGCAGAAGTTCCTTGCGGTACTGAAAAGGGAATACAAGAAGGTCGTTTTCACGTGGACGTTCGTGATCACGACGTTTCTGATGCCGTTGATAGCGTCCGCCTTCATCTTCGTGCCGATCCTGATCTTCTCGATCGAGGGTGAATCGACGCGCATCGCGATCGCCGATCTGAACGGCAACGTCGGCGCAAGGCTCAAGGACAACCTCTCCCCGGAGAAGATCGCGGAAAAGGCGAGACAGGCGGCGAAAGAATCGCTCTCCGACCTCTCTGCTACCCAGGACGAGAAGATGAAGCGGAGCGCGGAGCAGCTCGGCGGGACCTTCACGTTTGTCCCTTATGATCCGGCAGGGAAGTCGCCGGAGCAGATCCAGACCGAGCTTCGCGCGAGGATCGCAAAAGGCGAGCTCGAGGCATTCCTCATCATCCCGAGAGACATAGGAGCGCGCGACGGGGAGTACCTGTACTTTTCGAGGAAGGCGGGCGATTTCGTGATCAATTCGACGCTTCAGGACGCGTTGAACGAAGCGGTGCGATCTCAGAGGCTCGCGGAGGCGAATATCAGCGAGGATCTCTTAAAGGACCTCAGCCGGAAGGTGAACTTCACGATCAAGCCCCTCACCGAAACGGGTGAGATCAAAGAGGACGATTCGGGGCCCTGGGCCGCATTCGTTGTCGCGATGCTGATCTATGTGGTACTCGCGATCTACGGCCAGGCGATAATGTCCGCCATCGTTGAAGAGAAGGAGACAAGAATTTCCGAAGTCCTTTTCTCTTCCGCAAGGCCTTTCGAGCTGATGATGGGCAAGCTTGTAGGCGTCGGTCTCGCTGGTTTGACGCAACTCGCGATCTGGATCCTGACGGTGTCCGTTTTCGTCGGATTCGGAATAGCGAGCGCCGCGGCCAGCGGGCTGGAGTTCACGCTTCCAACGATCACACTGACTATGGTGGCGTATTTCTTCCTCTTCTTCCTGCTCGGATACTTTATCTTTGCCACGATCTATGCGCTTATCGGCTCTATGGTCACGAACATGCAGGAAGGCGGCCAGTTCGCGCTGCCCCCGATTCTCCTGCTTCTTGTGGGACTGTATTTCTGCTTTGCGGTCATCCGAGACCCGAACTCAAGCTTTGCGTTCTGGGTATCCGTTGCGCCCTTCTTCGCGCCTATCGTGATGCCCGTGAGGATCCTCGCCGATACGCCTCCGTTCTGGCAGATCGCGCTCGCAGTGCTCTTGAACGGCGCCGCGATCGTCGGGCTGACGTGGGCCGCGTCGCGTGTGTATCGGGTCGGGATGCTGATGTACGGAAAGCGCGCGACGATCCCCGAGGTCTGGAAATGGATCCGGCAGAGCTAGGTTTTCTGTGAATGGCGGACGAGATCGAGAAGAAGTTGAGGCTTTCGAAAGAGCAGTTCGTGCGGCTTGCGAACGATCTTGAAGATATTGGCGCGGAGTTCAAGGGAGTAACCCGTGAAGAGAACCTGATCTACTCAGGAGAGCTTCTGCTTCAGAATGCTTCGGTGATACGCATAAGGAAGACCGGCGCCGGCGCCACGCTGACGTTCAAGAAGTGGGTCCCGCTCGAAGGCGATCTCAAGCAGCATATCGAGCACGAGACCGGGATCGACGATCCGGATGAGGCAGCCGCGATACTCGGATTCCTGGGCCTCGAACTCGCCGTCGTTTACGAGAAAAAGCGCCGGACGTGGCTGGTGCGCGGTGCGGAAGTGGTTCTGGACGAGCTTCCATTCGGTTTTTATATGGAGATCGAGGGCGTTCCGTCCGCGATCCGGGAAGCGGAGAAAATCCTCAACGCTCAGGAGTTCGATCACGAGCCGCTTACCTATCCAAGGCTTACAGAGGAGTTCGGCGTGAGGAACGGAAGGTGTATCGAAGCGCGGTTCGCGTGAAGCCACCGATCCCGGATTCGACGAATCTCAGTCCGAAAACCGCCGTTTGCAGGCAAAATCTTGAAGACCGAAACAAGAATCGGTTAGTATCTAGGGAAATTCGATTACATTAGGGAGGCCCACCTGAATGACTAAACACATTATCGGCTTGATCATCTTCAGCTTTATCGTAGGTACGAGCGCGGTTGTCGCCGGATATTTTTACGGCTCTCCCGACACAGCGGTGGACAGCTTTTACGAGCATTATTCGGAGAAGCGTAAGAAACGGAAGAAAAGGAAGAAGCGTTGCCGCCCGCACAGATTCCACGACAAGAGCGTGGCTTCCGCTACGGTTAAGAGCGCCGTTTACGACGCGAACACGGGACGCCTGAACACTACGTTCGAGTTCAGCCGCGGAACTCCGGAGGAGTTCTTGCTTGAGCTCCAGTTCTACGTCCTCGACGAATACGGCAAGCGATATATCAAGACGGAAACGGTCAACGGTTCCTCCTGGACGCACAACTACGAGGATTCTTACGACTGGATCGACAGGTTCGAGCAGGTAGACAGGCTATACGTTAAGGCCAGCGTGCTTACCAAGGATGAGGGTTGGACGTCTCCTCCCGATGCCTACGGAACGGGCCTTGTGCCGGTAACCGTGACAAATAGTGATGTTCCCAGGAATTGGGTGAAAGGTACCGGCGAACGAACAGGATTTGTGGATCCGGCAACTGTAAGGTGATCGCGTTCTTGTGAGAATTTCGGGCCCCGTCGGTTGGCGGGGCCTATTTCGTGCGCGAAAGAAAAATTTGGCGCCCGGGGCTTTCTGATGCAGAATGGGGGAAACCAAAACAAGGAGAAATCGATATGTTCAGTATTATCTGGCAAATGATCGCGGGTCTCATAGTTGGCGTAATCGCACGGGTGATACTTCCCGGCAAGGAGCCGATCGCCGAAGGCGCTCTCGGATGGCTGATCACAGCGTTGATCGGCATGGGCGGCGCGCTGCTCGGAGGTTTTATCGCGAGGATGCTCTGGGCCGGCGAGGGTTACACGGTCGGCTGGATAATGTCGATCGTCGGCGCGGTCCTTCTGCTCCTGATCGTGCGGTTCCTTTTCAAGGGAAAGGCTTAAGCAGGAGTCAGAAGTCAGGAGACGGGAGTCAAGAGACCGAAAACAGAAGACGTAAGACAGAAAACAGAGAGAACAGGGGTAAAGGGTGTGAAGGAGATTGCGGCATTCGAGCAGTCGCGTTGACTGTCACTCCGGTAGCGTTCGGGCTCGACAGCCGCCATCTCCTTTACCCCCTTCATCCCTGTTAACTAATTCACACTAACCGACGAAGGCAGCGGAACATCTCCCGGCGAGCCGAACTGGACGGCCTCAAACCCGCTCGTTGTCCCGAAGATGTACCAGGTCCTGTCTGAAGGCCTCCAGACCGCCGGGTCGAACTTCCCGTCGCCGTCGAAGTCTCCGGGGGAAGGAATGTCTCCCGTCGCTCCCCATGGGAATGCGAAGAACGAATCGTCCTCTGATCGGATCACGTACCACTCTGAAGTTGAAGGCCTGAAGAAAGCCACATCGGCCTTTCCGTCTCCCGTCCAGTCTCCGACGGCCGTTCTGTCTCCGGGAGCCCCGAACTGGAACGCCTTTACACCGTCGGTACTTCTAAGCAACCAGAACTGGTTGTCGGGAGCGCGGTAGACGCCTACATCGTCCTTTCCGTCCCCGTCGTAGTCAGCAATGATCGGCTTGTCCGCCGCCACCCCGAACGGGATCACCGAGACCCCGCTGTCCGAGGAACGGAAGACGAACCAGGTCCCGGAAGAGGGCCTGTAAACTGCCGGGTCCGCCTTTCCGTCCCCGTCGAAGTCTCCGGGAGCGGGAATGTCGCCGTTCGAGCCAAACGGGAAGGCGAAGAACGAGTCGTCCTCGCTCCTTAAAATGAACCACTCGCCGGAAGAAGGCCTCCAGAACGCGACATCGGTCCTGCCGTCGCCCGTGAAATCGGCCGCGACGGGAACATCGGTCGAAGATCCGAAGGCGAGGCCCCTCGTCCCGGAATCCGAAGACCGGAGGAACCACCACTGCGCGGTCGGCTGGCTGTTCGGCCTGAACACCGACACGTCGGTCGCCCCGTCGCCGTCGAAGTCAAAAGGTGACTTACGCTGAGAGACAGCAGTTCCAACGGTCCAGAATCCGCTTTCAAGGCTGAACGAACCTCCGTTCGATGTTATCCCCGCAAGAGGCTGTCCTGCTGTTGCTTCAAGAACATACGAGCCGCCCGAGGCGCGCCCGCCGCCGCCGGCAACGACGGACTTCGTGATCTCATACGGGCCGCCGGATTGCGGAAATGCGGCGGACGATAATCCGATTGCCGCCAATACGACGATCGATAAAAGAAACACTTTTCTCATCGCTATACCTTTTCAGACTCGACTCGGAAGCCGAACGCATTGTTGTTTGAGCCGTTCTCTGTAACCTGCGCCGCCGGATCCGCGGACATTCCAAACAGGTGCAAACTGCTCGACTACGGCAGGACCGTGAGCGAGAATCGCCGGGTCTGGCTTTCGCCTCCTCTCGCCGAGACGGAGAACGAAAATGTCCCGGTCTTCATAGGAGTGCCGGAGAACTCACCGGTCAACGGATCGATGTTCAGCCCGATCTTTGATACTTCGGTTGGGCTGACATCCCACTTTACGGGTGAAGTGTTTCCGACAGCCTCGAACCGTTTACGGTACGGCGATCCCCTTTTCGCATCCGCCAGGAAATGCGAATCAAGGATCGTCGTCCCACGTACCCTCAGGTAGAGCCTGTCGGCTTCATAAGTGCCCTGACCATCGGTGATGTTTACGGCGAACGTGGACGTGCTCGGCCCTGTTGGCACCCCGCTCAATCTGCCCGTTTCCGGATCGAGCTTGAGGCCCGCCGGTGCATTTGCCGCCAGTTTGTAAGGGGGACGTCCACCCAGGACCTTGAGATCAAAAGAATACGGCTGCCCGGTGATGGCGTCCGGAAGCCAACGGTGGACAAGCGCCATCTTCTTTACCTCGATGGTAAAATGTTTGGAGTAGGAATCACCCGTCCCATCGGTCACCGCGATGCGAAACTCGAATCTTCCGGCTTGGGCAGGGGTTCCTCGGATCAGTCCCGAGCCGGCGTCGAGCGAGATCCCGGGAGGCATTTGGCCTCCGTCCAGGGAATAGTGAACCGGGGTGTTTTCCGGTGAGAACGCGAGCATCGTGAACTCGTACGGTTGTCCCGCGACTGCGGGCGGAAGGGCATCATCGGCGATATACAGCCTTCGCACGAGGCCCACGATCCGAACGCTTACTTGTCCGGGCGTTCCCTCGCGGCCGTCAAAAGCGATCTCTCCTTTTCCTGGCAGGCCGTACAGCACGATCTCCTTCTGCTTGCCGCCGATCGATCCGGCTGCCTTGATCTCTACCGACGAAGACTGTTGGTTAACCGAAATGATCTTGTAGACGCCTTCCGGGGTCGTGACGTCGCCGCCAAGGAACCTGCCTTCTTTCCGCAGTTCGACATTAACCGCTACGTGTGTCAGTTTGCCGTCCGGATGTCTCCGCGCGTATGCACCCCGCCAGCGTCCTTCGAGCTCGTTCCTGCAGGCCGGAAGAGTGATCGTGCCCGGACCCGATACTCTGGATTCTTCTCCGGTGCAAAACGAACGCACGACCACCTCTCCCTCCGGAACGGTCAGTATTCCCTGATCGGTTCCTGCCTCCCCCTCGATCGTTCTCCACCAGGCCTTGTCCGAAATTGTGTCTCCGGGCTCATCCTCTTCCGACTCCGGTGCGGAGAAACGTGCGGGAAGAAAAGAGTGGATCCCGAGCGCGCTTCGAAGGTTCGAGCCGGAAAAGAACGAGCCGAATCCCCCGCCCGGAGGTCTCACAGTTTTGTTCGTACCGCCTTTCTTCGGAGGCGTACGCTCCCAGTGTTCGCAATTGGTAAAGGTGACTCTGGCGCCCGGAATCGGTTTCCAGCCGAAGATCGCCGGAAACTTGTCGTCTTCGATCCGCCGGCATCCCACCGAGCATTTGCTTTCAGGAAATATGGTCGTCTTGTAGTCCTTTCGTTCTCCGCCCATCCTGTTAGCGCACGTGAGCTCCATCTGGCTGTTCTTGTCGCAGACGACCGCAGCGTCGCACTCCTGGAACGAGCCTTCCGACTTTGTGGCGCGCGACAACTTCACCACTTCGTGGAAGTTGCCTCCGCGTGGTGCCGGGATCGTGAAGATAACGCTGCAGGAGGGTTCTTTGCCCTCTGCAGTATCGGGGTGTTTCAGCTTGACCGTACAGTTGCATTTTACGCAGTCGCTTTGAGGGCATCCGGCGCGGGCGGAAAAATAGTTTGCTCCGAAAACAAGCGCCGTCAGCACGGCAACCAGAACGCAGATCAGTTTTGTTTTCATTCCTCTTTTCCTCCACGCGAGATCTCAGGAACTCCTTCGAGCAAAGCCAGTTTTGAGCGCGGCGACGCAAGGTCCGGTCGAAGCCGGATGAGTTCTCGGAGGGTCTCTGCGGCTTCCAGGCGCCGTCCCATCTTCTCGAGCGAGCTTGCTTTCATAAGGAATATATCGACGTCGAAACCGTAAGCGAGCGCACGGTCGTACGCGGCAACAGATAAATCTCCGTTTCCCCGCTCGTGCTCCAGCATCCCCAGCAGCTTGTAGGCTCTGTTGCACGTCGGGGAATGCCTTATCGCGTCCCGGATCGAAGACTCCGCGGTCTGTAGTTCCGAGTTCCTGATCGCTGACTCTGCCCGCCGCAGCGCGGTTTCGGTAGAGAGACGGCTGTATGCGTTTCCGGCAGAGATGAGGCCGACCATCAAAACAGGAAGCAGAACAAGCGATCTCAGAGGCAGTCTTTTTGGCAGGCCGATCCGTCGCTTGTTTACACTCGCCTCCACAGCGGCCGCAAGAACAGCAAGCAGCATAAGGGACGTCGGAAGATGCATAGGGAATCCAAAGGCGGCGGAGACCAGGATCGAGACCAGGGCCGCCCAGCAACCGAGCGAAACCGGATCGCTGCGCAGCTTCCGGCCGCGGCTCAAGGTTAGGATCACACAGCCGGCGACGGCGGCAAGACCCGGCAAACCGAGTTCCGACCAGATCTGGAGATAGTCGTTGTGAGCGAATGACGTAAAGCTCGCGTTGTTCGTGAACGGGACCGACCAGGTTTCCGCATAAGCGTCGGCTTGGTAATGCGGAAACTGCAGGTCGAACGTGCCGAGTCCGTGGCCGAGAAGAGGTGCGTCGTAGATCATCGAACCGGTGACGGACCAGATCCATAAGCGCCCGCGGATCGACGCGGTGTTCAGAAGGTATTCGATCGTCTCCTTCCTCGAGATCAGCGGAATGACTATCAACGCGACTGCTGAAACACAGGCCGCGCTGACCGGAATCAAGCTTCGTGGTGGGAGTGATGCAGCTATCTCTTTACGCCGGACGAACAGGAATGCAGCGGTTCCGGCGACGAAAGCGATCCAGGCTCCCCTGGCGATCGTTGCGGCGAGCCCGGCCAGTATCAGCGCGAATGCGGCGAATCGAGCGACGAACCGCCAACGTTCGGCCGGATGTCGTTCCGTAAGGTCGGCCATTCGGCCAAGCCCGACCAACGCCGCCACGGCAAGGAATTCGCCGGTCCAGTTCGGGTTTCCGAGAGTTCCGAACGTCTGCCACTTTCCCTTGAGATCTTCCGTAGCGAAGAGCGGGTCACCCGCAAAGTACTGAGCAAGGACATAGACCGCCTCGATGACGCCTGCGAACACGAGAACCGAAGCAAGCGCAGAACGGGCATCCTGTTTTCGAAGAAGCTCCAGGGCAAGACCGAACAACAGCGGGTAAGAGGCCATTCGAAAGGCCGAATCCAGCGAGACTTCAGGATTAGAGGACCAGGCGGCGGAGGCGAGGCCCAGACCGGCGAGGGCCAGACCAGGGATCCACACAGGGGTGAGTGTGACGGATCCCGGACGCATCGAAACCAGGCACGCGATCAGGAGGACCGCGGTTCCTGTTTGCACCAGGATCTCCTTCGGAGCAATGTACGGCTCCGGGAGCGGCGCAGCGAACGCGATCGGCGTAAGGCCTGCGATCAAGCAAAGCAGGACCCGGGCCGGGTCCAGTGCCTCCTGCCGGTCGGTCGTCGATGTTTTGGCAAAGCTTCCCATTGTCTTTCCGGAGTATCCGAACTGAACCGGCCGACCCTATTGCGCAGTCCCCTGATCGGCCGTCACGGTTATCTGATAGAGGATGTTAAGCTCCCGGGCGAGCTTGAAGATCTCTTCCAGGCTCGAATACGGGGCCGAAGGATGCGCCACGATGGTTAGAGTTCTGCCGCCTTCCTCGCCCTTTTCCGCGACTCCAAGCACTTCGTCTTTCAAAGATGACCTCAGGGGCCTCTGGGTCGGAGGGTAAAAAGCGAATCCGTCCTTCCGTACGTCCCTTTCATTGAGTATGTAGCTCCCGTCCGCGCGGATCTCGATCGAACCGACGATCCGGTTGTACCAGATCTGTCCGGCGTCGGCCGTCTTCTTGATGTGCATATAGAGAGAGAACTCTCTTTTCGTATCGAGATCTGTGAAGTGGCCAAAGCTTGCCGTGTCCCGCCGATCCTTTCCGGCTGTTAGGACAAGCAGGAGCAGGTTCGGCTCCGGTTCCGTTGGCGGACCCTTCGGATCGTTCAGCGGGACCTGAACCGTTGCGATCTCGTCGACAAGTTGGTAAAGCTCCTCGAAGTCGCCGATCGACAGGTCCGGATCGACAGCAAGATAGACCCCATCTCTCAGAAGAGGGATTGCCATTGTCGAAAGATCGTTACCGGAGCCCTCGGTGAACGAGCCCTCCTGCTCGCGAAGTTTTACTATCTCCGAGAGCTTTGATCGCAGCTGCGAGGTATCGCCGGCACTTCCCATAGGCTCTCCGTTGAGCCAAAGTCTTGGGTTCTCCTGTGTTCGTGCCGCGACTGCAGATTTTTCCGATGTCGACCCCGCACTCTGTGCACTGCAGGCCGCAGGGGTTACCGGCCCGCATATCGCGGCCAGCATAAGAAGGGTGTGTATTCTCATCTCTTTCGTCCTCAATTGTCCTTGCAGGCCGGCGCATCCGGCTTCAGCTCGCAGACAAGCCTGTAAAGAGCGTCGATCCGCTTTTGCTGTTCTTCCATCTGCTTTCGCTGTTCCGATATCTCCCGCTGTTGTTCCTTGAGGGCATTGACCAGCACGACGCCGATACGGTCGTATTTCACGCCCTCGACCTCACCTTTGTCGTTGTAGGTGACCAGTAGCGGTTCGATCTCGGCAACCTCCTCGGCCACAAGCCCCAGGTCAGGTGTTCCGCTGTCCTTCCATTCGAACCTGACCGGTGAAAGACGACGGACGAGTTCCAGTCCCGAAGCGAACTCCCTTACCGAGCTTTTGTACCTGATACTTGAACTGCAGGTTGAGAGTCGGAAAACCGCGTTGAGACAGACATTCGTAGAGCCTCCCGAAGCCAGGAGCAGCGCGACATGTCCGTTTACGTTCAGTCTTTCCCCCGGGAACTGGTTCCCGATCCCGAGGAAGCCGTTTGACGAGACGTAGAGGATGTCGCCCAGTCCGGCCCTCCAGAGCCGAGCCGTGTTTCCGTTCGAGTACCAGGCCCAATCGTTGTCCGCCGTCGAATTGGTCCTGTCGCGGAACTTGAACCCGGCTCCGGTACCCGTCGATAGGATCTCGTTCTGCCCCTGTACGTGAAGCATCGATTCCGGGAGGTCCGTACCGATACCCACTTTGTCGATCATCAAAGAGGTTCCGGCGACGATCAGTTTCGCAGAAGCGTTTGGCAGGCCTCCGATACTCAGTCTTCCGGCCACGACCGTATCGCCGTTGAAATAGCCCGCATAGTTGGTTCCGGGCCCGAGCGCCTCTCCATAAACTCCGTACTTTGTCGCCCCGGCCCCGTCGGCCACTCCCCAGACACCGTAGCCGTTGCTGTTTCCCGGGAACACACTGGACTTTCCGAACACACCGATCTTCACACCGTTCGTGCCGGTGGCCAGCGCGTGAACGCCGTATGACAGGCCGGTATATGTTGAGGCGGAAGAAGTAGCAGCGACACCTACCTTACCGCCGATGAAATTGCCGCCGGTGCCGAACCCCGGATTGTTGGTGGATATGCCCTCGACGCCGACGCCCGAGAATTGCCCGAAGCTTGTGTTCTCCCCGAGGATCGCAGGCGAAAGATCTCCGGTTGCCCCAACTCTCAGGCGGGCTGAAGTTTGCGATGTCTGTTGTCCAACAGACATTACTCCGGCGACTTTTCCGTCTCCCGTGACGCTGAAATTGCTGTTCGGCTGTGGATCGGTCCGGTTCTGAATATATTCGCCCGTCACGGGGAACGTGGCGTTGAGGGTGCCGTGTACGGTCAGATCGCCGGTGATCAGTCCGTTACCGGCGACGTGAAGTGGCTGTGAGGCCGTTGCCGTTCCGATCGCTAACTGGTTTCCGAAGAATGAGCCCGCCGTGATGACGTTGTTCACGTACAGGGGACCTTGTATCAGGACCTCGTCAATGCCGCTATTGCGGCCGAGCACGATCTGATCGCTTCGGTTTACTGTCGCTCCTGCACCGATTGCGGTCGCAAAACTCAGACCCGCCGTAAGCAGGTTCGCATTTGCGCCGAGGATCGTATTGTTCGATCCGGTCGTATTGCCGATCCCGGCCAGGTTGCCAATGAAGGTGTTGTTCGTCCCCCCTGTATTGGAGTTTCCCGACGCCGCTCCGAAGAACGAGTTCCCGCTTCCGATAGTGTTGCCTGTGCCGGCCGCACGACCGAAGAATGAGTTTTGCGAGCCGCTTACATTAGCTTGTCCGGCCGCAATTCCGCCGAATGTGTTGTTCGCTCCGGGCGAGACTCCGAACACGCGGCTTCCATTCAGATCGAACTGGGTGTTCGCGTTTACGATGTTCGCGGTCAGGGTTCCCGCGGCCGTTCCGTTTCCGGAGATGTTGAAGTTGCTCGATGGCTGCTGACTTGCGGAATTCTGAAGATAGTTCGTGCTTCCGGGCGCAGGCGGGCGAGCGTCCGTCAAGCGAGGATCGGTCGTCACAACGTACTGATTTGCGGCAACGCCGCCGAGCTGAAGAGCGTTCGTCGCCGTCTGTGCGTTGATCGCATTCGTCGACGAATCGGCGGTTGCGGCACTTAGGCTCTTCACCGAGTACGGAGTACTCGTCAAAGCCTGCCGCGGGGCGAGAATGGTGTAGCCGCCGATCCCTGCCTGCCGGACAGCGATCTCGAGAAAACGGTTCGCACCCGGGAACTGGGAACCGAAGTCAAGCAGCACGCTGAACGTGCCGTTGGCAACTGCGACGTTGGCGCGCTGTAGGGTCCCGATCGCACTCCCGCCCGCCGGTACAGAGAACAGCCGGAACTCGAAGTCATAGTTGCCGTTCGCGGGCTGCGAGCCGTCATTCAGGCTTCCCTGAAAGCTGAACTCGGTGGTCTGGCCCAAGCAGGCCGCAGATATGAAGACGGTTGCAAACGCCGCCGCTAAAAACCTGTTCCACATCCTACTCACCTCCTGCAAATGTCTGCGTTCCCGTTTGCGGCACAAACAAGCAGTTTTAAGCTTTCGATCTCTGCTTTCAGCCGCTCGATCTCGGTCTGCTGTTCCTTAACGGCGTTGATCAGGACAACCGAGATCCGGTCATACTTCACTCCTTCGATCTGGCCGTCTTCGTTAAATGTCACGAGAAGCGGATCCACGGACGCAACATCTTCCGCGACAAACCCGATGTCCCGCATGCCGCCTGCCTTCCAATCGAAAGTGACGGGTTTCAAACGGGTTACCAAGTCCAGTCCGTGATCGAACACTCGTATGTTCTCTTTGTATCGAATGCTTGAAGAACACGTGGAGATCTCAGAGTTGAAGTTCTGACAGACACTCGTCGCCCCGCCGGAGGCCAGGTTGAACGCCACGATCCCTGTGACCTCGAGGGGTCGCGTCGGATTGTTCGTTCCAATTCCGACCCGGCCGTTCTGGAGTATGGTGAACCTGCCGCCGGGAACCCCGGAACCGTCTATCTGGAAAGCGCCGTTGCCTCCGAAAGACGCGACAGTTCCGCCCGCAGTATTGGTCTGTACCCGAAGTCCTGAGTTTCCAGCGTCTTCGACCTGAAGCTTAAAGGTCGGGGAGGCGACACCGATTCCAAAGTTGTTGTTGGCGGCGTTTATCCAGACCGCGTTCTGCAGTATCGAATCGTTGAAGATCTGAAACTGGCCTCCGGTTACGGTAGCGACCGACCAGCCGGGTTGGTCGTTCAGAGTCAGGGAGATCCCTGCGTTCGAATCCGAATTGAATCGGGCCCGCATAATACCCGCCGCAGTAACGTGCAGCTTTGCCGCCGGCGACAAGGTCCCGATCCCGACATCTCCGTGTGCGCCAAAGCTGCCGGACCCAAAGAATTTGAAAACCGGGCCGATCGAGTTGAAGCCGGAGAGCAACGGTACGGAGCTGTCATTTGTCGTCAGCGCAAGCACCTGCTGACAATTGAGCCCCTTGGGGATTCCCCATCCGAAAACTACGGTTGCGCACCCGCTTGATCCAAACACGTCGAGTTTTGTCTGCGGGGATGACGGAGCGCCGATACGAAGGCCTTCGCCGATATTGGCCTCCCCGGTAATCCTGAAGCTTGCGGCTTGGGGAACGAGCGTGTTTTGAATGTAGTTGCTGCTTCCCGCCGTTGGAGTCCGCGCATTCGTCATGCGGGGGTCGGTGGTCAGGACGTACTGATTCGCGGACACGCCTCCAAGCTGGAGCGAGTTCCCGGAAGTATTGGCGTTCTCCGCAGTCGCGCTCTTTATCGAGTAAGGAGAACTGTTGACCGGCTGGCGGGGCGTGAGGGCAGTGAAAGGACCGTCGCCCGCACGGCGGACCGAAACGCCTATAAAGCGGTTGTCGCCCGGGAACTGCGCCCCGAAATCGAGATTCACACTGAAGGTGCCATCCACGACCGGCACGTTCGGGCGTTGGAGCGTGCCGATCGCGGTCCCTCCGGAAACGGTTCCGAAAAGGCGAAACTCGAAATCGTAGTTGCCGTTCGCGGGGTTGGCGCCGTCCTTCAGGCTTCCCTGAAATGTGAACTCGGTCGTCTGCGGCATAACGGCGCCGATGCAAAGCAAGACCAGAAAGACGGGCGACAACGCTTTGTAGTAGAGGTTTCGTATCATTGCCTTCAAACTCTTCAGGTACCCGCGGTATTACCGCAGAAGGTCCTTTGAACGAGGGTCTTTGAGGCCGGTTAGTGAATCCTTGCAGACGAACAACGTCGGTGCCTCAATGAAATGTGCTTCCCCTCGTTCGATCCGGCGGAAGATCTCTCGCTCGGTCAATCCCGCAGAAGATGCGGCGGAGGAAGGTATGGACATCTCGACCGTCCTCCGGCAGAACGGGCAGAATGCCTGAAAACTTTCGTTGCGCTGTCGCACCACGATCGTCTCCACAAACTCAAGTGTGATCTCCGCCTTTCGTTTCATAAGGAAGTTCGACTTCTATCGCTGAGGAAACCGCCGCAACATCCATTTGGTCGTGATCTCGATCGTGATCCTGGTTGAACCGTCATCAGCTTGTCCGCTGCTCCCGATGATGGGCGTGCGGTCTTCTGCACGGCTGCCTTCGAGATAGTCCGGCGTGTTGGGATCCAGGAGTCCCTCGACGAAGTGGTATTCCGGCGAATTGATACGAGTCTTGAGGACGTTGCTGTGTTCGGATGACTTGTCGCCGCAACCCCCGCTATTACTTGAAGTTGTACTCGAATCGCCATTCGCCTCGATCGAGAAGAACTTCATCGAAATGCGATAACTATTGTCGGCAGGATCGAAGCCCAGACCGAATTCGGGAAGGCCGTCCCGCTCGCCTTCCACAAAACTTCTTTTGGCTTCTGTCTGGACAACGGACTCATCAGGTTTCTTCGGCGAACAGTAAACACGTCCGGACAGCGTCTTGCTTGAGTTGAAACTGGTGCTGGCGCTCCCTCTCGCTCTTGACGCTCTTCCGCCTTCGACAAAGACCGTTCCTGTGTAAGTGTTCTTGGTTCCCACTACCTCGTTCCCTCCGGTCGTGATGCTGATCCCGGCTCCGGGCCTTGTGATCGAGTCCGAAGTCGGAGCTATCGCCTTGCTCGAGATGATCGTGTGAACCCTCCTGTAGGTAACGTAACCAAACCAGCCGTTCGGACGGCAGTCCGCAGGAAGCGAGTTCAATGAGTCGAGGATCAGCGCCTCCGCCGCCCTGTAAGCATCGATCTGAAGATTCACGACCTCCCTCATCGTCATGCTTTCGTAGAACCGCCGGCCGGGTGTTTGCCGCGATCTGCATTGCTGCCGGAGAACTTCGAGAAATCGACTTTCCACCTTGCGAAGGCATCCGTTCTCAGCCCTCTGGTCGGAGATCGAGCAGTCGTTGGGGTTGAGCAGGGAGAAGGACGAGTCGGGCCCGGAAACTTGAGTGGCTTTCTGCGAATCGGCGATCGATTGCAACAATGCGGTCAATCCCTCTTCGTCAAAACCCAACGGTCCGCGGATCGGCTTCTCCATGCGAGAGATCGCATCCAGGTGGCGCTCCAAGACACCGATGGCGGCCCTCGTCGAGACAAGTTTCTTCAACAGGTTTTCCTTGTCGGGACACCCGCAAGGCTGTTCCTGTCCGTGGATCGATGACGCACCGATCAGCAGAGAAAAAACGATCACGATCAGTTTTGGCGTTCGATCAAGTGCAAGCATTCGAGCCGTCCTTAAATTCGTTCGTCGCATAGTCATACCGGAATTCGTTTGCCGTGTTCGCTTTCACCTGCGACAAGTCTTGTCCGCAGGTCTTGAAAGAGCCGTGCGGTTCGTCATAGATCCGGAACAACTCCGCCCACAATTCCCCTTGCGGACCGTAGATCAAAAGCGGGGAACCGGCCCGTCTGGTTCGCGACCCGATCATTTCACGAGTACCTCGAGCGTGTAGCCGGCGAGCTTGTAGGTTGAATGAACTGCGATCTCGCAGACTCCCCTCGATCCGGAAGGCAGGCTGCCGTTCCAGGACTTCGTGTCTGAGGCGACCGTCTGGGCGTCTTGCCCGCGGACGAAGTACAAGGAGAAGTCTGCGTCGCGCCCTTTTATCTTGATCTCGACACTCTGTCCGCCGCGTGCATTGAATCTGTAGACGACCTCGTCACCGTCTCTCACGGCACCCTTGAGAATGAGTTTCTTGCCCTTCACCGGCCTGATCGGTCGTACGTCTGAGGCGCCCGACGACTGGCCGGGAGCGGCTGCGGCCATACACAGGATTGCCAGCACCAGGTGCGCCAGAGCTTGTTGAGTCTTTCTGTTCATCTTTCCTCCTGAGGCCCGCGGATCGGAATGTTCTCTTTCCGCCATGTCGCTGAGACTGACGAACTGAATCGAACCCCGTCGGTTATGCCAAAAAACGTTGCCAGTTCACTGGTATGAGAGATAAAATTTGCATTGCCCATTTCACTTTTTCGCGCCGTTCCCATGATCTTCAAGGGTTTAGGGTTGACGGGTCTTGCGGTTTTCCTGGCTTTTCTTTGACCTTTTTCTGACCCGATGAAAGTCTCTGAAGACAAAGGATTTGTGTACCTGTTCGGCAAGTACGCTCTGAACCCGGGTGAGAAGACCCTGTTTTCCGGAGGGGTTCCTGTTCACCTCCCGCAGAAGGAATTCGAGACTCTCCTGTATCTCGTTGAACACAACGGAAGGGCGCTTTCGAAGGAGCAGATGATCTCGGCCATCTGGCAGGACTCGTTCGTCGAGGAAGGGAACCTCGCAAAACAGATCTCGCGGCTCCGCAAGATGTTCGGAGAAAGCGGCGACGCGTTCATTGAGACCATTCCGAAACACGGTTACCGGTTTACGGCCGATCTGAAACGGAGCTTCCAGGATGACGGCCCTGTTTTGATCGAGAAGCGGACGGTCAAGCGCCTGACGCTGGCCGTTGAGACGGATCATGAAGAGGAAGATGAGACGCGGCCGCTTCAGCCCGGAGCAAAGCCCGGATACCTGGCCGGGATCCGACCGTGGGTCTTGGCTGCGTTGCTGATCATTGCGGTTGCGGCAGGCGCATATTTTCTGTGGTACCTCCGGCCGGAGCCGGAAACGGTGAACATCAACAGAATCGCTGTGCTGCCTTTGCGCTCTATCAACGATGAAGAGAACGGAAAGGCGATCGGAGCCGGACTTGCGGATGCTCTCGTGACGAAGCTCGGGAGTACGCGGCGCGTTGTCGTCAGGCCTTCCAGCGCGGCGGAAGCAGTCTCGGGAATCGAAGATCCGGTCGAGATAGGCCGCAAACTGGATGTGGACGCGGTACTGATGGGAACCATTCAGCAAGCCGACGGACGGCTCAGGGTCAACGCCCGGCTGATCAAAACGGAGTCCGGAGAACAGTTGTGGTCAGGCAGCTTCGAACAGCCGGTCGGTGGGATCTTCGCTCTTCAGGACGCTCTTTCGACCAGCATCGCAAAGGCGCTGGCGTTCGAGTTCTCGCGATCCGATGCCGACAAATATCTTTCAAAAGGGACCGCCGATCCGGAAGCGTATGAAAAGTACCTCCGCGGCAGGTACTTTCAGAGTCAGAACACTCCTGCGGGACTAGATCGAAGCGTAGAGCTTTACGAACAGGCGGTCGCGCTCGACCCCGATTTCGCGGATGCTCACGCCGGTATCGCCGACGCAGGCGTGATCATGTTCAACTTCGGACTCAAACCGGGTCCGGAAGTGATTCCGAGATCGCGAACTGCCCTGGCCCGCGCTCTGAAGCTCGATCCGGGTCTTTCCAATGCCCACGCGTCCAATGCTCTGATCCAGTTCCTGGTCGACAAGAACTGGCCGCAGGCGGAAAAGAGCCTCCGGCAGGCGATAGCTCTGAATCCGAACAACGCGGACGCATTCAACCGCTACGGCTATTTCCTGATGCGGGTAGGGCGATTCGACGAAGCGCTTGAGAAATACGGGAAGGCGCGAGAGTTGAACCCTCTTTCGAACATCATTCAAAGCGGCATCGGATTGACGTATCTCTGCGCCGGCCGTTATTCCGAAGCTATCAATCAATTGGAGGAGACCATCGCCGGAGACCCGCAGTTCTCACACGCCCAATGGCTTCTGGCGACGAGCTACGAAGCGGTGGGTGATCACGAGAAGGCGTTCGATGCGGGGCTGAGAGCACTTGAGATAGACGGCGGCGCAGAGTTCGCCAAGCGGCTTCGCTTGATCAGAGATTCGAAGGGCCTCGACGCCGCCAACCTTTTGTGGTTCGAAGAGTCTGTCAGGATGCGCGAGAAGGTCAGGGTGAACGCGCTGGTGATAGCGATGCGTGCCGCCACGATAAAGGACAGGGAAGAGACGCTGGCCTGGCTGAAGCGCGCGCTTGAAGAAGGCGACACAACGGTCGGAGGGATCAGATATCTTTCAAAATTCGAATTTGTACGTGACGACCCCAGATTCCGGTCGATCCTGAAAGAAGTACCTTTCTAAGATAGGTCCGGATTCTCGGGCAAGAGTATCAGGGGCCGATGGAATGTTAATAATGCTTGTAACAGGGGTGAACGGGAAGGCTGCTGCCGAGCGCAAGCGACGGGCAATAAATAGGATGAAGAGGATTGACAATTAAAAATTGAAGATTGGGAATGGTCCTTGGACCCGGTTGATTTCAGGCAAAGCCGGTAGTCACTTCAAGAACCGGATCCGGGATCGTGGAACCTCCCACTTGCAATTCTCAACTATCAATCTTGTTAATCCTGTTCATCCTGTTTCAAGAGAGGAAGAGAAACAGGATAGACAGGATAGAAAAGATCAGTGCTTCCGGATGACGGCGTCGCCGAGTACTTCGCAACGC
>JAGFIQ010000161.1 GCA_024103495.1 Aridibacter famidurans | reverse complement strand
GTCTCCGATGTCGGAAAACCCAGAGAGAAGAAGAAAAAGAAGAAGTTCCTCTGGATATTCGGCGGCGGAGGAGATGACGAATACGAGGAACTGATCGGGAACGTGACGCCCGGTCGAGACCGCGAGCTTTTCATAGTCGCGACCCGCGAGGTCAGACGAAAGAACTACGAGGTCGGCAGGCTGCTCTTCCAGACCATCATCACGACATACCCGGATTCGGACTATCTTCCAATGGCAAAGCTTGCGGTTGCCGACAGTTTCTATCTTGAAGGAAGCACGAGTTCGCTGATCCAGGCGGCTGCGGCATACCAGGATTGGCGGACGTTCTTCCCGACGCATCCGCTCGCCGACCGCGTTCTTCTGAAGATCGCCGAAGCGGAGATGCGCCAGATCGGGCTTCCGGACCGTGACATCACACGCGCGAAGCGAGCCGAGCAGAGGCTTCGCGCGCTGCTTCAGATGTACCCCGACACGATCCTTCGGCCGCAGGCGGAACTTAGGCTGAAGGAAGTCCAGGACAATCTGGGAATGCACAACCTGATCGTCGGCAACTTCTACTACAAACAGGCTGTGAAGTTCGAGAAGGGCGGCCTCAAGGGCGCTCAGTCGAGATTTCTCGAAAATCTCGAAAAGTATCCCGAGTTCAGCCTGATGGACGAGGTCTTGTACAAGCTTGCCGTTACCTACCAGATCGAAGAGGAAACGGACGAAGCGGCCAAGTACTTCCAGCGCCTCGTCAGGGAGTTTCCCAACAGCGAGTACGTCGACAAGGCAAAGGAGCAGCTGAACCTTATCGGGGCTGAGATCCCGGAACCAAATCCGGAGCGGATGGAAGTAATGCCTCCCGAAAAAGCGTCCTTTTTCGAGAACTTCAAGAATGAGTTCCTGGGCATATATCCGCTAACGATCGACAAGAACGGAGTCTTGATGACAAGAGAGTTCGACGAGAAGAAGTTCGAGCTTATCGATCAGATCATCGAGAATCAGGGCGAGATCGAGAGCTCACAGATCCCCAAGGCTCTTACGACGGTTATCTCGGAACGCGCTCCCCAGGGCAGTCCGCGATAAGCCCGCGGCACCTGTCGCAAGACAACATCCGGCATCGTTCGGCGGACAAGAAAGTGACCGACGGACGATGCCTTTTTCCTCTCCACTTTTCAAAGGGTCCGAAATGAAGAAGTTTTACCCGGCCGCAATCCTCCCCTCGCTACTCATTCTGTTCGTTTCTGCAGTTCCTGCGCAGGACCCCGAAGAGACGCCTCCTCCTCCGCCTCCGGGAATCGCGAGGGAATTGACCAGCGAAGAGGCAAAGCTGTCGGAGCTGCTTGCGAAGCGGCTTGAGGAACTTCCCCAGGAATTCGAGATCACGAGAGAGGAAAGGGAAGAGGCGTACGCGAAACTTCTTGAAGGGCAAAGATACTTGTGGAGCATGAGGCGTATGCGTTCGACAAATCCTGGCGTCAGCGTGGGCGCGAGAATGGCGAAGAACGCGCTTCAGAAAGCCGTTGAATTGAATCCGAAGCTCGCCGAAGGCTACACGGCGCTTGCGGAACTCGTGCTGTCCGCACCCCCGCAAGACCTAGAGGAGGCGATCAGCCTCTCCGAGATCGCAGTCAAGCTCGATCCTGATAATTTCGGAGGATATCGCTTCCTAGGAAGGCTCTATACGATCAAGAGCAATCTCGGGCGCGGAGCGGTGAACGCCGAAGCTGCCGCTTCGGCCATATCCGCATGGAAGGAGATCGCCAGGCTTGATTCGCGCAATGCGGAAGCCTGGGCGTTCCTGGCCGCGTTCTACCGATACACGGACCAGAAGGAAGAGAGGATCCAGGCGCTTAGGAACTGGCTTTCCTCCGCGGCTCCTGTCGATCAGGGGTTCTACGGCCGCGTGATGAGAGAGGAAGGCGAACTCTCGCCAGAGGTCGCTTCGGCGAAGCTCGGTGAGGCGCTGCTCGAATCGGGGCGCTATGAAGAGGCGCTGGAGATCCTTACCCGCGCGATATCGGAAGACCCCGGCAACCTGGAGCTTGCCGATATGCTCGGGGAGGCGCTTGAGAACGTCTCCGCCGCACAGATGTCGCCGGTCGTCGAAGCGCTCAGGCAGGCCGTGTTCGCCAACCCCGACAGCCTTTCGCTTAACCGCCTCCTCGCCAGGACCCTCGCAAGAAGCGGAAACCTGGAGGACGGCGCAAAGGTGCTTGAAACGGCAAGCGCGAAGGCCTCTGCGACCGACGGAAACGCATCCGCGGAATATTTGGTAGCTCTCGGGGATCTACTCGCCGATTCGGAGCGGACGGAACGCGCTGTCGAAGCCTACGAAAGAGCTCTGAAGGCCCGGAAGATCGGAAGCGCGCTTGTTCGGGACGCAGATAACAGGGAATTCGCCAAACTTGTGATCGCCAGAAAACTCGACGCGCTCCGTCGGGCGGAGCTGTACGATCGCGCGCTTTCCGTGATCAACAACTCTAGGACGATGTTCGGTGAAGCGGACATAAGCCTCGACAAGGAACTTGTCACGCTGTACCGGGAAAAAGGCGACCGCGAAGGCGCTCTCGCGTTTTTGCGATCTGCAAGGGAGCGAGCTCCGAGGGACTACAGTCTTATCCGGACAGAGGCCTCGATCCTGACAGATCTTGGGCGGGTCGAAGAAGCGGTAGGTCTCATCCGAAAGCTGATCGATTCAAAGCCTTCCGACGCGCCGCCTTCGATGATGTATGACGATTTCGTGAATTATCTGTTCATCTCGTCGCTATACACCCAGGCTGACGAAGGCAGGAAAGCGATCCTCGCTGCCACGAACGCCTTTTCCGTCGCTGAGGGGCAGGAACAGAGGCAGATCGCGAAGCTTACGCTGGCGTCCGCACAGAAGTCATCGGGTGACCCTCAATCGGCAGAAAAGAACCTGAGGGAGGTCCTTGCCGAGAATCCCGACAATCCCATCGCGCTGAATAATCTTGGCTACCTTTTCCTTGAAACGGGGAAAAACTTTGAGGAGGCGTTGGAACTGATCAAGCGCGCGGTCAAAACGGACCCGAAGAACCCCTCGTATCTGGACAGCCTTGGCTGGGCGCATTTCAAACTGGGCCACCTGGAACAGGCGGAACTAAGCCTTCGGAAAGCGCTGAAGTACGATCCCGTTTCGTCGACTATCCTCGATCATCTCGGCGATGTCCTGAAAGCTCGCGGCAAGACCGCCGAAGCAAGGGAAGTCTGGGAGAAGGCCCTGAAATTCACGGGCGCGGGCGCGGACGCGGCGCGCATACGCGAAAAGATCGCTCGCTGAACCGCGCATCGGATTCCCGGGATCAATGGGCGCTGCGGCGCCTTCTTTTTTCGGAATTCGGTGATAAACAGGTTTAAACTCCATTGTCACGGCACAAATAATCTGCTAACCTCAAACAGTGGTAAGAGGCCAAGGATCATCCCCGGTCCTCGCTCTTGACCGAAAAGGCAACCCCGCAGCGATGCGGGTGGACGCAAAGTCTCGAGTCTCCATTCGTGAGACGGTCGGGCTGCCGAAGTGAAGACGTAATGAAAAATCCCCTTAAGATTGCGATAATCTCTGCCGCCCTGGTGCTGTGCTTCCTGACGGCAACACCTCCAGTTCCCGCGCAGACGGCGTCCGCGACCGGTAAGGTCGCTTCCGGCAGGACGACATTGAAGAGGCCTCCGGACAGCTCAAGACCGAGAGTCGTTCGTTCCGCGTCCGATCTTGAAGCTCCGGCGCGTGAAACGTCACGAGCGATCTCGACCTCGGAAAGGCTTGAAAAAAGGGTCTTCGAACTGATCAACGCCAAGAGGATAGAGGCGGGAGCCGCGCCTCTTTCGTGGAGCGGCAAGGTGGCGAATGTGGCGCGTAGTCATTCCCGCGAAATGGCGCTTTACGACTATTTCAGCCATACGGATGTAGAGGGAAACCTCGTCGACCGAAGGGCTGTGAACGCCGGAATCAAGAAGTGGTCGTCCATTGGGGAGAACATCGCATATCTGCGAGGCTACGACGATCCGGCGCTCAATGCCGTGGAACGATGGATGCTGTCGCCGAGCCATAGAGAGAACCTGCTCGACCCTCGCTGGAAAGAGACCGGGATCGGACTCGCGGTCACGAGCGATGGAACCTATTTCTTCACGCAGGTCTTCGTCGTTGAGTGAGCGCCGCGCGAGGTAACGCGAACTTCAGTTTGCGCCGCGCGACCGCACGGGCTCTCTAGATTCATAATCCCCGCCCCGTTTAGAGCAACGCTTTGCGCTGCCCGATCGCGCGAACGCGCGATTCATTCGAATCAAAGGGGACCTGCGTGCCGGCTGTCCCACTAGTCGGGCTTCGCCCGCCCAATCCAGCCCGAAGGGCTGCTCTAATCGGGCCGGGACCTTGCTTCGCGAAGTTTCGGGCTTTCGCCCGACATCGGATACTACCGCTCTAAAGGGTCGCAGAAAGAGATTCAAGTTGCCGCGGTCAATCTGCGGCCCTGCGCACGCGGTTGCGGACACTAACAACTGGCCGTATCCTCTTCTGTTATGCGGAACGGCGGGTTCTCACTTCCATCCTTTGCAAAGATCAACTGGTTCCTGAAGGTCGGAGGCAGGCGCGATGACGGGTTTCACGAGATCTGCACCGCTTTCCAGACGATATCTCTTCACGACACGCTCTCGTTCGAACCCGCTGATTCTCTCCTGATCGAATCCACCGACCCCCGGCTTCCGACCGACGGCTCCAACCTCGCGCTTCAGGCCGCCGAGGCTCTGAAGAGATCCGAAGGGGTCGCGCAGGGAGCACGTATCACGATCGAGAAAAGGATCCCGTTTCCAGGAGGCCTCGGCGGCGGATCCTCGAATGCCGCAGTTACGCTTCTCGGACTCTCAAGACTTTGGGGTATCAGACCCACGTCCGAAGTTCTCACAGAGATCGCCTCTTCGCTGGGCTCCGATGTGCCGTTCTTCTTCGTCGGCGGCACCGCGCTCGGCAGCGGCCGCGGAACGGCCCTCGAACCCCTCCCGGATATCGAGAATAAACTGCTGCTCGTGGTCACTACGGAGGCTTCATATTCCACTGCTGACGCATACCGATCGCTGGGCCGGCATCGCTTGACATCAGAAGGGCCTGAAACTAAGCTTATGGTTTGCCGTGAATTGGCTAAAGGGCTGATTTCGGGCAGTATGCGGCCGGCGAACGATTTCGAGGAAGCAGTCGCCGGACTCGCACCGGAAACCGGGTCATTGAAGGACGAACTCCTTCAAAGAGACGCATCAATCGCATGCCTTTCGGGAAGCGGCCCAAGTGTCTTCGGTGTTTTTGAAAATGAATCTGTGCGGCAAAAGGCGCTAGAGGCATTTTCAGCCGGGACCCGCGTCGCAGCTGCCGAAAGTATTTCAAGGGCTGAGTACCGGAAAGCGCTTGGCTCCTGCGCTGAACTCCTTCCGCGGCACTTCTAACAGGTTTATTGGGGCGTGGCCAAGTGGTAAGGCACCGGGTTTTGGTCCCGGCATTCGTAGGTTCGAATCCTTCCGCCCCAGCAGTTCGGCAGATGGAAGGGCGAGTGAACGGCCCGGGAGGCCGTTTCGCTCGTCATTTGTTTTTACGTAATGAGCGTGACAGGCGACATAAAGATCTTCACCGGCAACGCGCACGTCGAGCTCGCCGAGAGGATCTGCAGGCATCTGAGCTGCGATCTTGGATTGGCCAGCACGGACCGGTTCTCCGACGGGGAGTTTAATTTCCAGATCGGAGAGAACGTCCGAGGATCCGATGTCTTCATTATTCAGCCGACGTGTCCTCCGACGGATCAGAATCTGATGGAGCTTCTGATCATGCTCGATACGTTCAAGCGGGCTTCGGCGGAGCGTGTAACGGCTGTGATCCCGTACTTTGGCTACGCAAGGTCGGACAAAAAGGACCGGCCGAGGGTGCCCATCGCGGCCAAGCTGATCGCGAACCTGATCAATACTGCGGCGACCGACCGGATCCTGACGGTCGATCTGCACGCTTCGCAGATCCAGGGCTTCTTTGATATTCCGGTCGATCATCTTTTCGCGGCTCCTGTGATAGTGAATTATTTTCAGGAGAACCCGATCGAGGATCTGGTGGTCGTTTCACCCGATACCGGAGGTGCCGAGCGGGCACGGGCTTACGCAAAACGGCTTGACGCCGGCCTCGTGCTCGTGGACAAGCGCCGCGAGAAGGCCAATGTCGCCGAAGTGATGAACGTAGTCGGAAACGTGCAAGGAATGAACTGCCTGATCGTCGACGACATGTGCGATACGGGCGGGACGATCTGTAAGGTGGCCGAGGCGCTCCACAAGAACGGCGCGAACGACATTTATGCGTGCTTCTCGCACGCCGTGCTCTCCGGCAACGCCATTAACAACCTTGCCGGATCGCACATAAAGAAGATCATCGTTACCGACACGATCCCCCTACGTGAGGACGGCCGGGAGTTGATGGAACAGGGCAGGATCGAAGTGCTTTCGGTCGCTGAACTGCTTGCTACGGCAATTAAATCGATCCACGACGAGACCAGCGTCTCGTTTCTTTTCATTTAGAAAGGAGTAGATAAAAGTAGAGGCTTCAGAAAATGGCTGAAAAATTTGTAATCAAGGCTGAAAAGAGGGACGACCGCGGCACGAACGCCGCGCGCCGCCTGCGCAGGGAAGGCAAGATCCCCGCGAATGTTTACGGCGGGGGCGGTGACGCGATCGCCATCACGGCGGACCACAAGGAACTCGCCGCGATCCTTCGATCCGATAGCGGTGCGAATACGCTCTTCACACTGGATATCGAAGGCGTCGGCGAAAGCCGCGTGATCTTCCAGGACAGGCAGATCGATCCGGTTCACGGCCGCCTTATTCACGCCGACCTTCGAAGGCTTGCGAAGGGCGAGAAGATCGAGCTGACGATCCCCGTCCATCTTGTAGGCACGCCCAAGGGCGTGGACGATGAGGGCGGACTGCTCGAGCAGCAGATGCGCGAGATCCGTGTCTCCTGTACGCCGAGCAACATTCCCGAGTCGATCGATGTCGACGTGTCCGGTCTCGATATCGGCGATTCGATCTCGATCTCAGAGGTCTCGTTCGGCGACGAGGTCGAAGTGCTTGAAGCACCTGAAGCGACGGTCGCTTCGGTAGTGTTCGTCAAGGAGCCCGAGCTGGAACCGGAGGTCGAGGAAGAACTCGAGGAACCGGAGCTTATCGGCGAAGAAGGCGAGGAAGCTGCCGAGGGCGAAGAGGCTGCCGAGGGCGAAGAGTCCGAGGAAGGCGAAACCGAGTAGTCCGTATTTGGCGGGTTGGGTCCTGGAGCGGGTCCGATGATCTCTTCACGAATGGACGGGCCTTCCGGGGACGTTGAAGGAGCTCTTTGGCTGATCGTCGGCCTTGGTAATCCCGGAGCCGAATACGAAAGGACGCGGCACAACGCCGGATTCATGGTCGTCGACCGGCTCGCCGAAATGAGCGGCGCCGCCGTCAAGAGGACCGAATGCCGCTCGCTTGTAGGGCGCGCGGGTTTTCGTGGAACAGCGGCCGATCTTGTAAAGCCGCAGACCTATATGAACCTGAGCGGAGAGGCGCTTACCTGTCTTCTCCGCAAGGAAGAAAGAAGCCTCGAACGGACGCTCGTGATCGTGGACGATCTGGCACTCCCGTTCGGATCGATGCGGCTTCGCACAAAAGGATCGGCGGGAGGTCACAACGGTCTCCGGTCGATCATCGGTTCACTGAGGACGGAAGAGTTCGCGCGGCTGAGGATCGGCATCGCTCCCGACCATCCGGTCGCGAACACGAAGAGATTCGTACTTGATAACTTTCCGGCTGCCGACTCCGAGAAGCTCTCGGAGATCGTCGAACGAGGTGCAGAGGCCGCGATCGCGGTGATGTGCGAAGGGTTCGCCGCGGCGATGTCGGAATTCAACGGTTGAAGAAGCTCCGCGGAGCGGTTCCGCGGAATCATCAAATGACACCTTCTTACTTCGGCGCAAGTCGCCGAGGTTGGAGAGCCAAAAGGAGGACAAAGATTTGGCAAATCCGAGAGTTTACGAACTTATGTACATCGCCGATCCGGCGACGGACCCGGACACTATCGAACAGCTGAACAAGGAGATCGGGGAACTGATCGAAAAGGAAGGCGGTTCGGTGGTCAAGTTCGAGGATATGGGCAAGCGCCAGCTCGCCTACAGGATCGACAAGTTCAACGAAGGGCATTACTGCCTTTTTGAGATCGAGGGGTCCGGAAGCGAAATAGCCGAGGTCGAAAGGCGTATGCGCGTCAACGACAAGATCGTCAGGTATCTGACGGTGCGGGTCGACGAGGAGCGCAAGGCGGCCGAGAAGATCGAAGAAAAGAGGCGCAAGCGCAAGGAAAAACTGTCCGAATTGACGGGCGGCCGCTCCGACGACGAAGACTCGAGGCGTTACGACGACGACGAGGAAGAATAGAGGGAGATCACAGAAAATGGCAAAAGAAGAAATCGATAAGAAAAAAGACGAAGACGAAGATTCCCGCGACGATTCCTCCAGATCCAGACGGCCCGCACGTAGGCAGAACTTCCGACGGTACAGCCGAAGGCGCCAGCGTCAGTCGGTGCCGGCTTACGTCGATTGGAAGGACGTGGAGTTCCTCGAGAGGTTCATCCCTGAGCGCGGCAAGATTATGCCGCGGCGCATTTCAGGAGTTTCCGCGAAGGACCAAAGGCGCGTCGCCAGGGCTATCAAAAGGGCGAGGGTAATGGCTCTCATCCCGTATGTTTCGGACTAGTCCGGGGGAGGAAAGCAGAAAATGGCAACAACCAAGATCCTTTTGAAGGAAGACATCGATAATCTGGGCGGCCGAGGCGAGATCGTCAAGGTCAAGTCCGGATACGCGAGGAACTATCTTCTGCCCCAGGGCTTCGCGATACTCGCTACAAAGGGCAACATCCGGCAGGTAGAGCAGGAGCGCAAGATCCTTCTGAAGAAGGCGGCCGAGGAGAAATCGACGGCCGAAGCGCAGCTCGCTCAGATGGAGAAGCTCTCGCTGAGGTTCGAACGGCTGGCCGGCGAAAGCGGCACGCTGTTCGGTTCGGTCACTTCGATGGACATCGCCGAGGCGCTTGAAGAGAAGGGCTACGAGATCGACCGCAGGAAGATCACTCTGAAGAGCCCCATCAAGGAGATCGGCGACTACACGGTCCCGGTCAAGCTGCACAGGGAAGTAGTGCTCGATCTCCCCGTTGCGGTCGTCGTCGAAGGCGAGGCGATGAAGGAGCATCTCGAAGAAGAACCCGTTGCCGCGGAAGCGGCTTCGGAAGAATCGGCGGCGCCTGAAAAGGCAGAAGCCCCGGCGGAAGCCGCTCCGGAAGCGTCGAACGAAGAAGAGTAATAACTCCGGTAACTTAGTTTTGAAAGGCCGTGCACCTGCACGGCCTTTTTTTGCGGCTGTGCCGCTGTGATGTGCGGTAAGCCTCCGGCTTACCGGGAGGTGCCTTGTCTTAAACTCTGGCCGCGGAGGCTGAGCCTCCGCGGAGAAAAGAGGGAGGGACGGCGCTCCGGAAAGGCAGAGCCTTTCCGCACATCACGGCGGCACAGCCGCTTAAGAAACGGGCGCTCCCCGGGAAGGCAAAGCCTTTCCGCGCAGCGCTGCTCCAAACAAGTCAGTACTCCTCGCAGGATGATCGTTCTTCTGTCACAAACCGACTGATCCGAAGGCACTTACAGGGTATTTTCAACCCCCTTTTGTGCGCCGTCGAAACTTGTAATATCATCTAGGGACTGCGGGCCGGAGCATCCTTCCTGCAGTCCCATTTTTCATCCCTGACAACAGTAATTTGCCCGTTCCCGAGGCTCATCCCGTACGAATGGCGACAGCTAATAAGCAGGCTACGACCGATCATTATCTCGAAAAGCCGCTACCCTCGAGCGACGAAAGCGAAAGGGTTATACTCGGCGCAATTCTCCTCGACAACAGCCTGATCTCGCAGGCGGTAGAGATGCTGAACCCGGAAGATTTCTATGCGCCCAGGCACCGCCGTATCTTCAAGGCAATGATCTCGCTGTTCGAAAAGAGCGAGCGTATCGAGCCCGTCATCATCAGCGAAGAACTCAAGAAGGAGGGGTTCATCGATTCGATCGGAGGGATAACGGCGATCACGGCTCTTACCTACGGCCTGCCGCATTTTTCGAACATCGCCGATTACGCGAAGATCGTCCGCGACAAGGCGATCGTCAGGAATCTTATCCGCGTCTGCAACGAGATCACAAGCGAGGCGCTCGCCGAAGAGGACGAGGCTTCAGACATCCTCGACCACGCAGAGCAGATGATCTTCGCTCTCGCCGAAGAAAGGACGAGGCAGGGTTTCGAGCACGTCAAACCCGTTGCGGAGCAGGTCCTCGCAAAGGTCAAGGATTTCGCGAGCCGTGAGACTCACGCGCTGACGGGGCTAGCGACCGGATTCCGGGAACTCGACCAGATGACCTCCGGGCTTCAGCCGACCGACCTGATCATCGTCGCGGCCCGGCCTTCGATGGGAAAGACGGCCTTGTGCCTGACCCTCGCGCAGAACGCCGCCATCAGGGAGAAGGCGACGGTCGCGGTGTTCTCGCTCGAAATGTCCAAGGAACAACTCGTGATGAGGATGCTCAGCTCCGAAGCGCGGGTCGACGCTCACCGCTTCCGAAACGGTTTTCTGTCGCGCGAGGAATGGGTGAGGCTCGCCGGGGCGATCGGGACGCTGTCGGAAGCCAATCTCTTTATCGACGACACGCCGGCGATCTCGGTGCTCGAGATGCGCGCGAAAGCGCGCAGGCTCATGGCCGAGCAAAAGCGCCTGGACCTGATCGTTGTCGACTATCTCCAGCTTATGTCCGGTTCGTCGGGCCGCATCGAGAGCCGCCAGCAGGAAGTCTCTCAGATCTCTCGCGAGCTAAAGGCGCTCGCCAAGGAACTCAATGTTCCCTTGGTTGCGCTTTCCCAGCTGTCGAGGGCGCCGGAGGCCAGGAATCCTCCCCGGCCCCTTCTTTCCGATCTTCGCGAATCGGGAAGTATCGAACAGGACGCGGATGTCGTCGCGTTCATTTACCGCGAAGAGTACTACAATCAGACCGATGAGAACGCGGGACTCGCGGAGATACTTGTCTCGAAACAGAGAAACGGTCCCACCGGCACCGTCAAGCTTGCGTTCCTCAAGGAGTTCACAAGATTCGAGAATTACTTTGGCTAGTGCACTTACAGATATGAGTGAAGACCTAAGATATCCCATCGGCGATTTTGAAATGCCATCCGAATCCTCCGCGGAAGATCGAGCGGAGTGGATCCGCACGATCAGTGAGTTGCCGTCGAAGATCGCGGCTTCGATCGAGGGGCTGAGCGAGGATCAGCTCGACACTCCGTACCGCCCCGACGGCTGGACGGTCCGGCAGGTCGTCCATCACGTCGCGGACAGCCACCTGAACGCGTACTGCCGGTTCAAGCTGGCTCTGACCGAGGACAATCCGACGATCAAGCCGTACGATGAAAAAGGCTGGGCCGATCTTTCCGACTCTTCGATGGACCCTTCCGTCTCCCTTCAGCTCATAGATTCGGTTCACCGCCGTTTCACGAACCTTTTGGAGAACATGTCCGACTCGGATTTTTCGCGGACACTCAATCACCCCGAAACGGGTGACTGGGAGCTTTCGAACATGCTGGCGCTGTACAGCTGGCATTCCAAACACCACACGGCTCACATTGATTCTCTCAGGCAAAGGAACGGCTGGTAGGTCCGCCGTTCCCGCTTCGAGAGTTCCGCATTCAACACCTCTATTTCCAATGAGTATTCCGGTCATCAGAAGGCCGACCCGTGCAGAGATCGATCTGGGGTCGCTGAAGAACAATTTTCTCAGCATCAAGAAATTCGTCGGAGGCGACACGCGTTATATGGCCGTCGTCAAGGCGGACGCGTACGGGCACGGTGCATTGAGGTGCGCCCAGGCGTTCGAGGCCGCCGGTGTCGACTGGTTCGGGGTCGCCATACCGGCCGAAGGGGTGGAACTCAGGAAAACGGGGATCCGCAAGCGCATCCTCTGTCTCGGCAGTTTCTGGAAAGGACAGGAGAACATGCTCCTGAACCAGGGCCTGACCCCGGTCATTTACACGCTTGATCAGGCGGAGACGTTCGACGCGGCCGCCAAAGAGCGGAACTCGATCGCCGAGGTCCATCTGAAGATCGATACCGGAATGGGGCGAATCGGTGTTCGACACGACGAGATCGATCCGTTTCTCGACAAGTTCGCAAGGTTCACAAATCTGCATATCGAGGGCGTGATGACGCATTTCGCCGCGGCCGACGATCCCGGTTCGAATGATTTCACGAGGGAGCAGATCGTGCGATTCGAGCGCGCCCTTGGCGCGGTGGAAGCGAGGGGACACAGGCCGGTTTACAGGGATCTCGCGAATTCCGCGGGCGCGATCGCTTTTCCGGACGCAAGAGGGAACCTTGTGAGGCTTGGCGGTGCGCTTTACGGGCTGACCCGAGATGTTATGCCTCCGGACTGCGAATTACCGGATCTGAAGCCCGTGATGTCGGTCAAGACCAAGATCGCGCATTTGAAGACGGTACCTGAAGGCGAGACGCTGGGCTACGGCCGGACATTCGCCACGGAACGCGAGTCGGCCATCGCCACGCTCCCCATCGGCTACCAGGACGGGTATCCGCGCGTGCTTTCGAACAAGGCGAGGGTTATCATCAGGGGGCAATACGCGCCCGTCGTCGGCCGCGTGTCGATGGACTGGACGCTCGTGGACATTACCGGGATAGAGGGAGTCCGGGTCGGCGACGACGTTGTCCTGATCGGCTCCGAAGGCGGTTGCTCCGTCCGCGCCGAGGATCTTGGCGCCCTTTCCGACACGATATCGTACGAGATCACGTGCGGGATAAACCGCCGAGTAACGAGGATCTATGCTGAAGGCGGCGAAGAGTAAATGGTTCGAACACCTTTTCGCGGCCTACAACACGAATCTGCTGAGGCGCCGCTTCCACACTTTCAGTGTCCTTGGCCTCGATAACCTGCTGGGACCCCGCCCGGGACTCCCTCTTCTGATCTACGCCAACCACACAAGCTGGTGGGACGGCCTCGCGGCATTTCAGATATCCCGTCAAGCCGCGCTCGACGCTTACGTGATGATGGAAGAAAGGCAGCTCCGGCGGTACTTCCTTTTCCGCAAGCTAGGCGCGTTCTCGGTTGTTCGGGAGTCGCCGCGGTCGGCTTATCGCTCGCTCGAGTACGCGTCTTTGCTTTTGAAAGAGGATCCGCGCCGCGCGCTCTGGATGTTCCCGCAGGGCGAGATCGTGCTCGCCGGAAAAAGGCCGCTTGGTTTCTTCTCCGGGATCGAGAAACTGATCGAGATGGCCGGAAGCTGTATTGCAGTGCCCGTGGTTTTCCGGTATGAGTTCGGGGGCGAGTTCAAGCCTTCAATATATTCCGCCGTCGGAGAGGGGTTTGATATCGCGGAAAGTGAATTCGTGTCTGTAGGCGATCTTGAAGAGAGAATGGAATCGACGCTCGTTGATCTCGAGAGGGCAATACTGAGCGGGTCACCGGATGGATTCCGGGACCTTATCTGAAAGAGGTCCACGGCTAAATGCAGGTCGTCGCTTCGCGACTCAGGAACATGGGATCCGCCCGACTCAGGATCTTGCGCGCCGCTTGACCGTGGACTGCGCCTGCGGCTTGTCCACGGCTAAATGCCTATGACCGCTACGCGGTCTCTTCATTTCTGATTTCTGACTTCTGTCTCCCGTCTCCCGTCTCCCGTCTCCTCTCTTAGAACAGCTTGAAATTTATCGTCAGGAACTTCTTCGGGTTCTGCCGGAAATCGTAAAGCAGTTTCGTGCTCTCGCTCGAAAGCTGGTTGACGTTCGACATAGTCTGGTTCAGGTTGTTGTAAAGCGTCTCGTCCGTCAGAAGCTTGCCGAACGTGCCCTTTCCTCCCTGCGCGTCGCCGAGCACGTTATCCAGCTTGGAAGTCATTGAACTGAGGCTGTTTATCGCCTGCCTTGCGTCCGTATAGAGCTGCTCGTCCTTCAGGAACTTGCCGGCTGTTCCCCGGCCCTCGTTCAGGTCCTTCGTGATCGATTCGAGATCGGCCGAGATCTGGTCCAGACGCTTAAGGGACGGTCCGACATCCTTGAGAGCCGTCCGAAGCTCCCTGATCATCAGCTTCGAGTCCTCATAGATCGCTTCGTCCGTCAGGAACTTCCCGGCGGTGCCTTTGCCTTCGCGCAGATCGGCCGCGATCGCCTCCAGGTTCGCCACCGATTTGTTGAGGTTGTTGTACAGTTCCGGATCGTTCACGAACTTGCCCGCCGTGCCTTGCCCTGTACGTATGCGGTCGATAAGCAGCTTCGTTTCCTCGATGGATTCTGAAAGGTTTCTGTAGAGCGCTTCGTCGTTGATCAGATTTCCGAGCGTGCCTTCGCCCTGGTTCGCCTTGTTCAGGATCTCGTTGGTCGGTATCGCGAGCTTGTTTATCTGCTGAAGAAGGTCGTTTCCCGTCTGGGTAAGCTGGTTGATGGAGATCGCCGCGCTTGAATCGAGCACGCTCAGCTCGCTGACCGGACCTCCTTCGGTGGTCCCGGGCGTGATGTTGATCATCTTGTCGTTTCCCAGAACGCTTGTGGCGACCAGCTGGGCTGTTGAGTCTGTACGAATGCGCTCTTTCGTGGGCTGATTGTCGATCAGCGCGTCGACGCTCATCACCGCCTCGATGTTCGAGTCCTCCGGGCTGTCCGCCGGAAGAAAGCGGACCTCCGTCACCTTGCCTATGTTCACGCCCGCGAGCTGCACTTCCGCTCCCTCACGAAGCCCGTCCGCATTGACGAATCGGGCTTTCAAGGTCAGCTTCTCTTCGAACGGATTGAATTCGCCGGTGGCGTTGAGGATAAGAAATCCGAGGATGGCCAGCGCGGCGAGCACGAACAGCCCTACCCGCAGCTGCGCGAACGAAAGATTCTTGTTTGATTTTGGCATGGCATCAGATCGAACGGCCTATTGCCGCCGGTTTCTACTTTCCGTTGAGGAACCTTTGAATGTACCTGTCTCTCGAGGCTCTCAGCTGTTCCTCTTTTCCGCTGAAAATGATCTTGCCCTCGTGGAGCATTATGATCTCCGTGTTGATGATGCAAAGGCGCTCGCCTTCTTCCTCGAACACGACCTTTCCTTCGTTGTCGATTATCGCGTACTCGGAGGAAAGATATTCCAGATTCTTCATTTCGTGCGTTACGAAGATCGATGACACGTCCTGGATGTCCCTCAGCTTGATCGCGAGCTCGCAAATGGTGCGCGCCGTCGGCGGATCAAGACCGGCGGTCGGCTCGTCGAATAACACGATCCTTGGGTTCCCGACAAGGGCGCGGGCGATTCCGACCCTCCGCCGCATCCCGCCTGAAAGTTCGGCGGGCATCTTGTGGATCGCTTCTTCAAGGTCGACGAACTCAAGCATCCGTTTGACCTGTTCCTCGACCATCTCTTCATCCACGTCGCGCTCGTGGAGCCTGTACGCGACGTTGTCATAAACCGGAAGCGAATCGAACAGCGCTCCTTCCTGGAATACCATCCCGATCTTCGCACGGACGTGCATCATCTGCGCCTCGCTCAGATAGGTGATGTCCTCCCCGTCCACGAGGATCTCGCCCTGGTCCGGCTTCAAGAGGCCGAGAACAAGCCTGATCAGCGTCGATTTGCCGCTTCCGCTTCGGCCAAGGATGATCTTCGTCTCGCCTTTTCGGACCTTGAAGCTGACGCCGTCGAGCACGACCTTGTCATCGAACGCGAGATAAACGTTCCGGAACTCGATCGCAGGCAGGGCACGCGTCGGCTGAAAGAACGCGTCCTCGATGTCCTTCGTCACGGGCTGCAAGGTCCCGTGCGCGGCGCTTTCGGTCTTATTTTTCCTGAGAAATGAAAGCATCCCGATCCGAATCTATTCCAGAATGTGCTGGAGCGCTCTTGATAGAAAAAAATCCGCGATGATCACGACGATCGAAGCGAGCACGACGGCGCTGGTCGTCGATCTTCCGACACCGACCGTCCCGCCTTTCGTACTGAGGCCCTTGTGACAAGCGACGCTTCCAATGATCAGGCCGAAGAAGATCGGTTTAATGACGCCGCCGATGATATCCTCCGTCGCAATTCCGTTGCGGACCGAGGTTAAAAAGACATTGTAGTCCAGCCCGAAGAGGCTGTTCGCGACGATACCTCCGCCGATGATCCCGAACAGGTCCGCTCCCACTGTAAGAAGCGGCAGCATAAGGATCAGAGCGATGATACGCGGCGCGACGAGCTTCCTGTACGGATCGGTCCCAAGCGCGCGCATCGCGTCGATCTGCTGAGAAACGACCATCGAGCCGAGTTCGGCCGAGATAGCCGATCCGATCCTTCCGGCGACCATCAATGCCGAGAGAACGGGCCCTAGCTCGCGGATCAGAGAATATGCAACAAGCCTTCCGGTCTCGCTTTGCCCGCCGTAATAGGCCAAAGTGTCGTAGCTCTGCAGCGTCAGCACTCCGCCTGTGAAAAAGCCAGTCAGAAGGATTATCGGAAGGGAACCGACGCCTATGACGTCCATCTGCCGTACCCACTCCGAAAGATAAACGGGCCGCCGGAACACCCTTACGAAAGCGTAATAGACGAGGAACGCAGTCTCCTGCAGCTCGAAAAGGAATTTCTTGAAAGGGTTCATTTACGGGCTTTCGGGATTCCTCGGTACGAGGCGGCCGCGTGGCCCTCTCCGGGACCGGATCCGGCTTCTCGGCGGCGCTGACTTAAAATGGCTCCCAATAAGATACAACGTGAGCCGGAAAACAACAACAAAAAGCCGGTCCTGGCCGGGACCGGCATTCTGACTTAAATATCTTATTCGATTGGGATTATGGAAGCTTCGGATCCTTGGGTGGATCGGGCTGCCGATCTCTCCGCATCTGCCTCATCGCGCCCGGCCTGTCCGTTTTACGGACTCCACGCTCGCCCTGGCGCGCGAACCTCTGACGAAGCTGCCTGAAGCGCACAAGCTGTTCCGGTGAAAGTATCTTTCGAACCGCAACCTCAGAGAATGCCCTCAGCCTGTTCACCTCCGCCTGCGCCTCGTTGACGGCGCGCATCTTGAGCCTCAGCTCTTCTTCGTTCAGTTCGTCGGCATAGATCGCCTCGTCGAGGTCCCTGCGCGCGATCCGGAAGGCCAGTTGCGCGTCACGCATCCTGGGCCGCATCTCCGCATTCAGAAACCTTATCTTACGCATTTGCTCAGGGGAGAGCTGAAGTTCGCGCCGGAGAATGTCCGCGCGCTCGGGACGGTCCGTCTCGTTCGCCACGAAGTCGTTTCCGGGCGGGTCGTCCTGTCCGAAAGCGAAGGCTCCGGTCACTAGGACAAACAGAACTGCAGTAAGGATATTTCTGGTCATCGTTCTACTCCGATCCGTTGTCAATCTTCGCTGGTCTCGCTGAAGAGGTCCGTAAGACGGAGCGAATCGTCCTCGAACTCCTCCTCTGCAGCTTCAGAAAGCCGCGGCGGTTCGTTGATCTCCGCCAGCTGGCTCTGCGGAACCGTCGTCCGCCTCTGGATCGAACGGTTTCTGTTCGATGGTTGCTTCCGCGTGATCTGCGCGGGCTTGTCAGGAGCGGATTCGGGCCGTCCTTCTTCGACAGCATTTGCCGGCTTCGCTTCCGCGATATCGTCATCGGCCGGCTCGGAGACCTGTTCTTCAACAGTATTCAGGGGCTTTTCCTCGGGAGGCGATACATTCGCGATCTGATCACCGGCACCGCGCGCTACGAGGAAGTTGAAAGCTACGAAGCCGACGAGCAATATGATCACCGCGACGGCAGCTCCTGCGAGTGCCTTGAATCCGAAGGAAGCGGACACCGACTCCAGGAGCTTCGCAAGGGGTCCTTCGGCGGCAGGCTCCTGAGCCTTGTAAACGGTATCGACCGCATGTTCGGAAGCCTTCCATTCGCCTATGGAGATCCTCAGCGCAGAGAAAGATGCAAGCTCTTCCGCACACGAAGGGCAGTCCGCGAGATGGTCCTCGAACTCCGCCTTCGCGGATTCTTCGATCTCACCGTAAATATAGCCGACCAGGCTTTCGCCGGATCCGCACCCGCTCGGGCCCTTTCCTGAATCAAACATTTCGTCCACCATCTCCTCAGATCACCTCGACCGGAATGTCCTCAAGTTTCATACGAAGCTGCTTCAGCGCCGTGTACATCCTGCTCTTGACCGTGCTCAAAGGCATTTCGATCCTGTCCGATATCTCCTGAAATGTCATATCGTGGAACTCCCTGAGAAGCACGACCTCCTTGAGTTCCGGCGGCAACGAGTTAACCGCTGTTCGCACTGCCGCCAGCCTCTCTGCCTGCTCCGAAATTCTTGAAGGCGACTCGCTCAAGGGTGCCACAAAGACCTTGAGCTCTTCCGGATCGCTGTCGTCCACGAAGTTCTCCGACCTGGTCTTCTCCTTGCGCTTCCGGGTGAGGCACTGATTGACGGCTATCCTGTGGAGCCAGGAAGAGACTTTTGCCTCGCCCCGGAACCGGCTGAGGTTACTGTAAGCCGCGATAAAAGTGTCCTGCGCGGCGTCCTTCGCCTCGTCCTCGCGTTTCAGTATCCCGTAACAAAGAGCGTAGATCTTACGTTCCCAGCGGAGCACGATCTCACCGAACGCGTCGGGGTCCCGGTCCACCGCCAGCCTGACAAGCTGTTCATCCGTAAGATCATTAACCATAAACAAGCCCTGACTTGTTTGAGGATACTACAAATCAGGCCGCGGCCGGACACTGACAGCGAAAACGTGTTTTAGACGGATGGGAGCGTGTTTTGGCCGACATTATGCTGTCGGGAGGAACTGATTGCGGGGTGCGAAAGGATATAGCGGGAAGTCGCAACCCTGCGCGGGTTTCAGGGTAGTCAGGCTTTTTCAGCCAGTATCAGGTATCGGGAGAGTCTTCGTTCTGCCGCGAGCGTTGCCGCGGTTTCAAAGAATTCCTGCTGGCCTTCGAAGGTCTCGGGACCCTCGATCTCGCGGAGCGCCGACTCGCGTTCCGCTCTTGCCTTTCGCCAGCGGTCTGCGATAAGTGCCATATTCTCCGTGACGTCGGTTACCGACTCGATCCTGAAACCCGATTCTTCCAGTAGCATCTCGTCCACTCCGGGCGGGATAAAGACGAAGAATCCGATCGAGCTTCTGATCCGGAGCTCTTCATCGGTGATGGGCCCCGTGATCACGATCGGGTCCGCGATCGCGAGGCGGCCTCCGGGGCAGAGAACTCGGGACCATTCCGAAAAGACCGCCTCCCGGTCGGGGAGGTGATTGATTGCGTCGATACACGTGAGACCTGCGAAGGATGAGTCCTCAAAAGGTAGAATTGGCGAGCCGTCGACGATCCGGAACCGGGCCCTGAACTCGAGGCCCTTACTTGCGGCAGCGGAATTGGCCTCGCTGATCGCCTTCTCGTTAATGTCGATGCCGGTGACCGGACAGTTTGAGAGTTCAGCGATCCTGATCGCGGGTCCCCCGGAGCCGCAGGCGACGTCGAGAAGGCCTTTCGTGCCGCCAACCCTAAGCCATTCGATCACGATGTCCTGCTCGTTCGCTGTCTGCCAACCGTTCTGGCCGTAATCCGTTCCGAACACGTCGCGGCGTATGCTTTCGTAAAGCTCGGTTGAAAAG
>JAGFIQ010000153.1 GCA_024103495.1 Aridibacter famidurans | reverse complement strand
ACTTGTCCCCATCTCCTTACCTCCTCACTCAGTTGTCATCCCTCTTCCCTTACTCCGTCTCCCCACGTCCTCGTTCCTCCTCCCTCAGGCCTCCGTCCTCAGTCCTCAGTCCTCACTCCTCACTCCTCCGTCCTCAGTCCTCATTCCTCAGTCCTCAGTCCTCAGTCCTCAGTCCTCAGTCCTCAGTCCTCACAGCGTCATCCCGCTTCTCTGCAGCAGGATCTCGAAGCCCGTCTTGTCGACAGCCTTGATGTACGCGTCCCTCGGTTCCACGAGTCCCTGCCGGACGAGTTCCATCAGCGAATCGTTGAGCATCGCCATACCGAGGTTCTTTCCGGTCTGCATCGCGGACGGTATCTGGAACGTCTTGCCTTCACGGATAAGGTTCGAGATCGCGGGCGTGACGATAAGGACTTCCAGCGCCGCAACTCTTCCGCCACCTTTCTTAGGAAGGAGCGTCTGGGCGATCACACCCCGGAGCGATTCGGAAAGCATCACTCGGATCTGTTGCTGCCGGTCGGCGGGGAACTGATCGATGATCCTGTCCACCGTGGAAGCTGCGGTCGTCGTGTGAAGAGTCCCGAACACAAGGTGACCCGTCTCGGCGGTCTCGATCGCTATCGAGATCGTTTCCAGGTCGCGCATCTCGCCGACGAGAAGTATGTCCGGGTCCTCGCGGAGCGCAGCGCGGAGGGCGTCCTTGAAAGAATCTGTGTGGTTATGCACCTCGCGTTGGTTCACAAGGCACTTCTTGTTCTCGTGCGTGAACTCGATCGGGTCCTCGATCGTGATTATGTGGTCCTCGCGCCGCTCGTTGATGTAGTTGATCATCGCGCAGAGCGTCGTCGACTTTCCCGATCCTGTCGGCCCGGTCACGACGACAAGGCCCTTCGAAAGGTCGCAAAGATTGAGGATATGCTTCGAAAGCCCCAGGTCCTCGGCGGTCAGCATGTCGGTCGGGATTATCCTGAACACGCCGCCCATTCCCTTCCGGTCCATGAAGATGTTCGCGCGGAATCTCGCAAGGCCCGGGATCTCGTACGCGAAGTCCGTGTCGTTTCGGCGCGCGAACTCCTCGAGGTTCTTCTGGGGCATTATCGATGTCAGTAGCGAGCGTATCGAATCCGGGGTCAATGCGGGGCTGCCCGCTTCCAACGGCATCATCTTGCCGTCTTTGCGGATCATAGGCGGCACCGAAACACTCATATGAAGATCGGAACTCTTGGCGCCCGCCATCTTCCTGAAAAGCTCTTCCATCTGCGACCGCGACTGTGCGCTCACTGATGCCGTAAGGATCGAAAGGTTCTCGTCCTCGGCCTCGACAGGAACCGGGACCGGCACGTACTGGGGCTGGACCGGTGCCTGACGTGGTTCAGGCTGCTGCGCCGCAACCGGAGCGACAGGCTCCGGCGTCGGCTCCGGAGTGTAATTTGTCGGCTGCACCACCGGAGCGGAAGCCGGTGCCACGGGGCGCTCGATCTCGATCGGCGTCACGCCGGATAGTTCAGCAGGGGCCTGGACTCCCGAAGGCTCCTGTTCAAAGGTAGCGGACGGAGCCGGATCGGGTTCCTGCTCCGAAACGACCTCGACCTCCAGTTCACCCATCTCGATCTCGCGGTACAGCTCGGGCTCGGATTCGTAGCTGATTCCGTGAATATCATTCGACGAGGGCGCCGCTGAGTTGAATTCGAGCCCTTCGAGCGGGTCCGGAGCTGATTGTGCAGAGGGTTCGGGCTCGGGCCACTGATCGCCGGGATTGGCACCCGAGGGAGTGATCGTCACATTGAATCCCGAAGGCGATTTCCGGACATGAAACGTGAAGTCGCCAAGATTGTGCGGGTGAACAAACTCGACCTCATTGCTTCCCGGGAGCTGTTGTTTGACCTCGTTCGGGATCAATGTGAATATCATCGAGTTGATCTGCGATCCCTGGAGCGGCGAGGCCGCTACGTCCGAGTTCCCGCCGTTGGTGACGACGTACGGGTTCTTGTTCGGTTCGAGATGAAGTGCGCTGGCGGAATTCGAGACGAGTTTCTGCAAATATTCGTTAAGATTTTCCATTGTGATCGGGGGACTGTTTCGTCTTGCTGGTCGGATCTGAGGATGTCAGGAAGGGAGGAGTTCATTAGACCGAACTCCAAAAGCAAGGCTATCACAGTTTAACGGCGTTTGTCACCCTGTTTTAAGGCGCCGAAAGGCGCATTTTTATAGCTCATATGAAGATAGTCTCGTCAGAAGAAGCGGTCAGGAACATCAAGTCCGGGGACCGGATATTCATCCAGAGCGTCGCCGCGGCGCCCAGGCAGCTTATCGAAGCCATGATAGGGCGCGCCGATGAACTCAGGGGCGTGGAGATCTATCATCTACACACGGAAGGCGATGCGCCGTATGTCGATCCGAAATACAAAGACAGCTTTCACACGAACGCGCTGTTCATCGGCGCCAACGTTAGGGCCGCTGTCGCTTCAGGCGAAGCCGATTACGTGCCCGCCTTCCTTAGCGAGGTGCCTTTGCTGTTCAGGCGAGAGATCCTGCCGATCGACGTCGCGCTGATCCACGTCTCTCCGCCGGACCGCCACGGCTACTGCAGTCTTGGGACGTCTGTCGATGTGTCCATCGCCGGCGTCCAGATGGCAGAACTGGTTGTCGCCCAGCTGAATCCGAAAATGCCCCGTACACACGGCGACGGACTCATACACATCGACCAGATCGACGTCGCTGTCGAAGTGGAAGACGACCTCCACGAACTGCACCCTTCGGAGCTTTCCGAAGAACAGCTTGCGATCGGCAGGCACTGCGCGAATCTGGTCGAAGACGGAGCGACGCTCCAGATGGGCATCGGGGCGATCCCGAACGCGGTACTGAAGGCGCTGTCCAACCACAAGGACCTCGGCGTCCACACGGAGATGTTCTCGGACGGCCTGATCGACCTGTGCGAAAGTGGTGTTGTGACCGGACGGCACAAGAAGGTCCATCCCAACAAGGTAACGGCGAGTTTTGTGCTCGGGACGCGCAAGCTGTACGACTACATAGACGACAACCCGGCGTTCGTGATGCTCGACGCCGCGTACGTCAACGACCCTTCGGTGATCGCGAGAAACCCGAAGGTGACGGCGATAAACAGCGCGATCGAGGTCGATCTGACGGGGCAGGTTTGCGCCGATTCTATCGGGGGAAGGCTTTTCTCAGGCGTGGGCGGCCAGATGGACTTCATACGAGGCGCCTCGCTTTCTGAAGGCGGAAAGCCGATCATCTCGCTCGAATCGCAAACGACGAAGGGGGTGTCGAAGATCGTGCCTTATCTGAAAGAAGGCGCGGGAGTCGTGACGACAAGAGCCCACGTGCACTATGTCGTTACGGAGTACGGATCGGTCAACCTTTACGGCCTCGGTTTAAGGCAAAGGGCGAAGGCGCTGATCGGAATCGCGCACCCGGACCATCGCGAGGAACTCGAACGCGCAGCTCTCGAGCGTTTCAAGGTTCTATAAGGTGACAGCTTCCCTGTATTCGCCCCAGACGTTCCTCAGGCGGTTCGATATCTCGCCGACCGTCGCGTAACTCTCAACACATTCAAGTATCAGAGGCAGAAGGTTTTCGTCCGTCGCGGCCGCGTTCTCGAGCTGTTCGAGCGCAGCTTCTGCCTTCGTCCCGTCCCTTCTTTCCTTCAGTGCCTTCAGACGCGCGATCTGACCACGCTCGATCTCCGGATCGACCCGGAGCACCGGCACCTTGTGCTCCTCTTCGATCCGGAAGCGGTTCACGCCGACGACTATCGCGTCCTGTTTTTCGACCGCCCGTTGATACTCGTAAGCCGCTTCCTGGATCTCGCGCTGGACGTATCCGGCCTCGATCGCCCGCAGCATCCCGCCCATGTCGTCGATCTTCGAGATGTATTCGTTCGCTAGATCTTCGAGTTTCGTTGTCATCGCCTCGACCGCGTAACTGCCGCCGAAGGGATCCACCGTGTCCGCGACGCCCGACTCGTACGCGATCACCTGCTGGGTCCTCAGAGCGATCCTCGCCGCGTCCTCGGTCGGAAGCCCCAGCGCTTCGTCCATTGAGTTGGTGTGAAGGCTCTGCGTTCCGCCCAGCACCGCCGCGAGGGCCTGCACCGCGGTCCGGACAATGTTCACTTCCGGCTGCTGTGCGGTGAGCGTCGATCCGGCGGTCTGCGTGTGGAAGCGGAGCATCATCGACTTTTCCGACTTCGCGCCGAAGCGGTCCTTCATCAAGCGCGCCCAGATCCTGCGGGCGGCGCGGAATTTCGCGATCTCCTCTACAAGCTCGTTGTGCGCGTTGAAGAAGAAAGAAAGCCTCGGGCCGAACTCGTCGATGTCGAGACCCTTTCCGAGAGCGGCTTCGACGTAAGCGATCGCGTCGGCCAGCGTGAACGCGATCTCCTGAGCGGCGGTCGATCCGGCCTCGCGTATGTGGTAGCCGGAGATCGAGATCGTGTTCCAGCGGGGCACGTTCTCCGCGCAGAACGCGAATGTGTCGGTGATCAAACGCATCGAGGGCTTCGGCGGGTAGATGTAGGTCCCGCGCGCGATGTATTCCTTCAGGATGTCGTTCTGGATCGTCCCGTTAAGATTGTCGAGGGGAACGCCCTGTTTACGGGCGACGGCGATGTAAAGGCAAAGAAGCGTCGAGGCGGTCGCGTTGATCGTCATCGAGGTCGAGACCTTGTCGAGCGGGATCCCGTCGAACAGCTTCTCCATGTCTTCGAGCGAATCGATCGCCACGCCGACCTTTCCTACCTCGCCCGCGGCGAGGCTGTCATCCGAATCGAGGCCGATCTGCGTAGGAAGGTCGAAGGCCACGCTGAGGCCCGTCGTCCCGTTCTCGAGCAGGTACTTGTAACGCGCGTTCGATTCTTCGGCAGTCGCATATCCCGCGTACTGGCGCATCGTCCAGAATCTCCCGCGGTACATCGATTCGCGAACTCCCCGCGTGTATGGGAACTCGCCGGGCGCGGCGATGTCCCGCTCAAAATCGATGGCGTCGAGGTCTTCGGGCCCGTATTCATTGGGCAGTTCTATCCCGGATGACGTTCGGAAGGTCTCTCTTCTCTGCATAGGCACAGATTAGCAGAATCGGCCGTTTGGCATAAGCCAAGGCGGAGCGGCAGGTGAGGACAAAAACTTTGACTAATCCCTCACTCTGACGTAAATTCTATGGAAACGAAAGATGGGTTTGCACGAGAAGCAGAACAAGGCCGTCCAGGAGCTTGGCGACGCGATCAATACGGCGATCGAGAAGTCGCCGATAGTCGCGGACGCGCTCGAACATCTACGCCGGCTGGGCTACGAGGCAGACTTGAACGTGAAACTGGAGATCCGCCTTCAAGAGGTCGAAGAACCGATCGAGGAAACTCCGGATGCCGTCGAGCTGGAACTCACCGAAGAAGACCGAAGGACGCTTCGCCGAATGAAGATAAGGGTCGATGACTGACCGGCCCGGAAAGGCCTCTCACAGCGTATCCAGCGCTCCAACTTGAACCATTTCAATTACTTCAGCGAGATCGAATCGGCCTTCGTGCGCCGACGAGGCAGGAATCTTCTGCTCAGCCCCGTCGACTGGGCGCTGATCGAATCGTGGGAGAAAGAGGGAATTCCCCTGAAGATCGTGCTTTCGACGATCGATGAGCTCTTCGATCAGCTCGAGGCCGATCCGAAACGCGCAGGCTCGATACGGACGCTCACCTACTGCAAGGACGCGGTTGAAGCCAGGTACCGTACGTGGAAGGAATCGATGGTCGGAGCGCCGGAAGGCGGCAACGAGCCGGAAACCGGATCGCCGGATGAAGCCTCGCAGGAAGAGACGGCCGGCGAAAGGCTTTCCGGACTTTCGGAACAGCTTCGGGCACTCGAGGGCGAATTCGAAGGTGAGATCGGAAACGCGGTCGCCAAAGCAAGGCGAGCGATCGAGGAGTTGCAGGACCCTTCCGGTGAGCCGGCGGACCCGGAGGCTGAGCTTGATCGTCTGGATTCTGTGATCGACGACGCGCTGCTTACTTCGGCGGACGGGAAAGAGATCCGGCGAATTCGCGAATCGGCGCTTTGGGAGCTGGGTGAGCGAGCTTCGCTGATGGATAAGGACGTGCTCGAAAGAACCACTGAATTGATCGTAAAGAAGGAATTGAGGCGAGCCTCGGGAATCCCGGGACTCGGATCGTTACGGCTTTGACTTGGAATTAGAGGAGGGAGAATGAACAAGCTGAGGATCAAGAAACTCGGGATCTGGTCGGTCGCAAAGATGTACGGGATCATGGCGCTGATCATAGGTCTTCTGCTGGGTATTCCGTACGGGCTGATCGTTATCGTATTTTCGCTCGTCGGAGCGAGCATAGGCGGGAACGAAGCTCTCGCGGTCGGCGGAGGCGGCGTCGTGATGGGGATAATCCTGATGATCGGAATCCCGGTCGGTTACGCCGTGATGGGGATCATCGGAGGCGCGCTCGGCGCGCTGATCTACAATCTTTTCGCGGCTCTCGCCGGAGGCATCGAGATCGAGGTGGAGCAGATCCCTTGAGCCCCGTATATTCACCAGGCGACAGGCTCGAGGTCGAGGTCGTCAAGATCATCCCGAACGGGCTGGGACTCGCGTTCGCCGAGGAGCTCACACTATTCGTCCCTCTATCCGTCCCCGGAGACAGGCTTCTCGTCGAGATAGCCGAATCGAAAGGAAGGACCGCGTTCGCCGGGATCGTCGAGATCCTCGAACCGTCACCCGAGCGCGTCCAGCCGCCCTGCCCTTATTTCGGGGAGTGCGGCGGATGCGATTTTCAGCAGATGTCCTACGAGGCACAGCTCGCGGCGAAGATCGGGATCATCCGCGATTGCCTCAAACGGATCGCGAAACTCGGCGACGAGGTCGAGATACAGATCGTTCCGTGTCCCGAACCATTCGGTTATAGGATCCGCACACAGGTACACGCCGACCCGAAAACGAAGCGGATAGGCTTTTTCAGGCGCCAGTCGCACGACGTGATCGAGGCGGAAACGTGCGCGGTGCTGGTCCCGGGCCTCGACGGGACGGTGAAGCGGATCAGATCGACGTTCGACTGGCCCGAGGACGCCGAAGGTACTCTCGACATCGAAGCGGGATTCTCCGGCGGGACTGCGAGCATTTATTCGGCCGACGCTTTTGAACCGGTCGACGAGCTCGTTTTCGATGCCGCAGGTCGAAAGTTCTCGTTCGACGCCCGCTCATTCTTCCAGGCCAACAGTTTTATGATCGGGCCTCTTATAGAGGCCGCAACCGAAGGAAGCTCCGGCAAGCTTGCTATCGATCTTTACTGCGGAATAGGGCTTTTCACCATTCCGCTCGCCGAGCGTTTCGGGAAGGTGATCGGGGTCGAAAGCGCTGAGGGGTCTTTCTGGTTCGCGGAAAAGAACGCTCTGGTCAACGGCGTTCAGAATGCCGAGTTTGTCAATTCCAGGGTCCGCAAGTTCCTCGGAGACAGGAAAGAAGAGGCCGCGGCCGCGGACCTTATCGTCGTCGATCCGCCCCGGAGCGGCGTGAAGGGATCGGCGCTGAGAATGATCGCCGAGGCTGCTCCGCGATTCGTCACCTACGTCTCCTGCAACCCCTCGACACTGGCGCGCGACATCCGAATTCTCATCGACAGCGGATATAGCATCGGGAGTTTCACGGCGCTTGATCTTTTTCCGCAGACGCATCACGTCGAAGCGGTGGTAAGGCTTGCGCGCGCCGTTTGAACCTTTGAAGGCGCCGAACCGTTAAACCTTCGACGCTCAGGCAGTTTGAACAAGCTACGATCGGATTAGTAGACTTTCATTATGGCAAAGAAGAAATCGGGCGACGCCGACGAACCGGCCGCGATCGCCAAAAGCAAAAAGGTCCGCTGCAGATACTGCGGACAGACGAACGCGGTCCGCGAGGACTACAAGAACGGGCAAGCGAACTGCGGCAAGTGCAAGCTTCCGCTTTCGAACGAATATCACAAGAAATTCGCCGACCTGTTGAAGCACGATTACGTGCATCCTGCTGACAGCAAAGCGCTTGCGGCTCTGAGGGCGATCCCGGGGATCGATTCGGCCCTGAAGCAGCTGCTCAAAGTGACGGGCGAAAAGGCGATCCGTGTGACGTTCATGGCGAGCGCCGTGAAGGTAACGCCCAAGCAGTGTCCAGACCTGCACGCGAAGCTTCAGATCGCGTGCACGACGCTCGGGGTCGAGATGCCGGACCTTTACATCCAGCAGAACCCGATCGTCAACGCCTTCACCGGCGGAGTCGACAAACCGATCATAGTGCTTCATTCGGGACTGATCGAGCGTTTGAACGACGAGGAAACGCTCGCGGTCATCGCGCACGAGGTCGGCCACATCCACGCCGAGCACGTGCTTTATCTGACAGCGGCACAGCTGATACTCGCCGTCGCGACGATCCCGCTTGCTTCGCTCCCGATCGCGGGCATCATCAAGGAACTACTAACGGCGACGATGCGCGGAGCCCTGCTCGCTTGGATGCGAAGGGCCGAGCTTTCCTGCGACCGCGCGGCGCTGCTCGTGACGCAGGACCCGCACGTGATCGGGAAGACGATGATGAAGCTGGCGGGAGGCACGCTCGCGTCGAAGATCGATTACGACCTGTTCCTACAGCAGGCGCGCGATTTCCAGAAGGATTACGACGAGAAGATGCTGGACAAGTTCTGGGCGGACATCATCAACGCCGGGTTGACGCACCCGTTCCCGATCTGGCGCGTTTCGGAGATCCTTCAGTGGGTCGAAAGCGGACAGTACAAGGAATTGATGGACGCGAAATAGTTGGGTGAGTTTTCAGAGTTTGCCGAGTTACTTTTAGAGTAGCCCTTTGGGCCCCGTTTAGAGCAGCGCTTTGTGCTGCATTAGGCGGGCGAAGCCCGGCTGAATCAGTGCACACTACGCCACACGTTTGGAGCAGCACTTTGCGCCCCGTTTAGAGCAGCCCTGCGGGCTGCGGAGTTACCGCGAACATCATTTTCCGCCGCGCGAAAGCGCGGATCGTGCGGGCGAGGACGCCCGCGGTCCAGGGTGACAAGCTGGCGCCTATCGCGCGCGTGTCAGAAGCCCGACCGTAAGAGAGGGCTACCGCAAGCGGTACGGATCTCTCCGATCGAAGTTCGAGGTTCAGAATTCGGAACCCGGCAAACTCGACACTCCGTAGATCCTGCCTTGCTTGCCCGGAACATCAAGGCTGGCCTACATATCCCTCAAGCCATTTCAGATACCCTTCAGAAACCTCAGAAGCCTTCGTCGCCACGATCTCCGGTTCATCGTAACTGTGGTTTTCAAGAATGAATGCCTCGAGAGCGTCATACGAAGATTCCAGGGTTTTGATTAGGAGCAGATGCTCGGGCTCCTTCTGCACCTTGCCTTCCCAGAAATAAAACGAAGTCATTTCAGGCAGTACCTGAACGCAGGCCGCGAGCCTTTCGTTGACGATCGCCTCGGCAAGCGATTCCGCCTCTCTGCGATCGGGTGTTGTAGTGAAGACGATGAGCATTTAAGACGCCTGCGTTTCCTTTAAGTCTGCAATCGGTGTCGGTAGCCCGACCGTCAGGGAGGGCGTGATCTTTAACGTCCCTGATATACGCCCTCCCTGACGGTCGGGCTACCGACACATTCGACACTAAGCCAACCCGGCAAACCCACCAAACTCTGTCAACCGTTCCCGTTCTCAGTACAGCAGTCGATGATGAAGTTCACAGCGTCTTCCGGCGAGTCGGTAAGATACATCAGGCCCAGGTCCTCGGGATTGATGTTCTTCTCGGAGAGCATTGTCGATTGTATCCACGAAAGCATTCCCTTCCAGTAAGAAGAGCCGAACATCACCACGGGGAAGTTCCTGATCTTCCTGGTCTGGATCAGCGTAAGCGCCTCGAAGATCTCGTCCATCGTCCCAAATCCGCCGGGAAAGATCACATATGCGTTCGAGTACTTGATGAACATCGTCTTGCGGACCATGAAGTACTTGAACGTCAGTTCGTGGCTCTGGTACGGATTCGGGATCTGCTCGAACGGGAGCTCGATGTTGCATCCGACCGACACGCCTCCCGCCTCGTGGGCGCCTCGGTTCGCAGCTTCCATAATTCCGGGACCGCCGCCTGTTATGACCTCGAAATCGGCCTCGGCCAGGAGGCGTCCCGTTTCCTGTGCTGCCTTGTAGTACTCGTTGTCCTCAGGTGTGCGGGCGGAACCGAAGATCGATACCCCCCTCGTGATCGTCGCCAGCGCGTCGAATCCGTCGACGAACTCGCTCATTATCCTGAACACACGCCACGAATCCGAGCTCTTGAACTGGTCACTCGGCTCCGGCGAACGAAGCAAAGCCTCGTCCTCCGTCACATGCCAGACAAGTGCCTTCTGTTCTTTCGCTTCGGCGACGGTCGCCGGCTCCTCAAGCGTCTTGTGCCGTATCCTGCGGCCTTTCTTTCTGTTGCTGTCAGCCATTAAACACTTCTCCCGGCCGTCCCTCAGACTCCCATTATGTTATATCCGCAATCGACGTAGATAGTCTCGCCGGTGATCCCCGAAGACAGCCCGCTGACGAGGAACAACGCCGTATCGCCGACCTCGCGCGCCTCGATATTTCTTCGCAGCGGAGACCGCTCTTCGACGTGTCTCAGGAATCCGCCAAGGTCTTTCACGCCGCGAGCCGAAAGCGTGTTGAGCGGACCAGCACTGATCGCGTTTACACGGATCCCGTGCGGGCCGAGATCGTTCGCGAGGTACCTTGTAGAAGACTCGAGCGCAGATTTCGCGACGCCCATCACGTTGTAGTTCTGGACGACCTTTTCAGCTCCGTAATAACTCATCGTGACGATGCTTCCGCCGTCCTTCATCAACGGCTGAGCGGCGCGAGCGATCTGCGTCAGTGAATAGGCGCTTATCTCCATAGCGGTCAGGAAAGCGTCGCGGGTCGTCGCGACGAACTCGCCCTCGAGCGCCTCGCGCGGAGCGAAGGCGATCGAATGGATCACGAAATCGAGCCGCCCGAACTTCTTGTCGATCGCTTCAAATGCCGCGTCGACCTCCGCCTGGTTCGTCACGTCGCACGGCAGAAGCAGCGGGTCGTCCAGTTCTGCTGTAACCTTTTCAACGTTACGCTGGAGCCTCTCGCCCTGGTAAGTGAATGCGATCTTCGCACCGTGTTCGATGCACGATTCGGCGCACGCCCACGCGATCGAGCGCTTGTTAGCCACGCCGAGGACCAGGCCGATCTTGTCTTTGAGCATCTTTATCTCCTCTCGTTCTTATGATCTCCGGCTGATCCGGGTCATTCGTCGGAATACATCCCCTGAAGCTTCTGAAAATCCATCCATCGTATGTCGACGTTCACAGGCGTCGCCTTGAACAGGTCCGCAACCGTCGACCGGAGCTTCGCTTCGTCCTTCTGATCGAGCTGCGTAACAAGCAGGAGAAGCAGCCGGATCCGGGAGCCCTCACGAAATTCCTCCAGAGCGTTTCTCGCTATGGCCGCCTCGCGGAGGAGCCGGTTGATCTTTTCCTGCGGTATCGAAGGCCGGACAAGGAAGATCATCGAGACACAGATGACAAGGTCGCCCTCGATCAGCACGGCGTCGAAATCGGCTGCGCCGAGAGTGACCTTTCTCATCAGCGGGACCCTCGATTCGTTCTGGACGCGTCTCAACGCGAGGTCTTCCGCAACGATGTATGCCGCCCTGAGTTCCGCAAGCTGGCTTTCGTTGAGCTTCAGGACCGCCCCAAGCTCGCGCACTTCGAGGTTAAGCCTTCGCTTCTGTTTCTCAGGCGAAGTCGTTCGCCAGTCTATAGCGCCGTCCCGAGCCGCGAATGCCAGCTGGCGGGCCTGCCGAAGTGCCATCCAGACGACTATCGAAACGCTGAAGACCGAAAAGAGCACGAGGAACCCGGAAAGGAACCAGATCTGCCCGCTCGTCATCGCGACGGAACCGTATGCAAGAACCAGCGCGACGGAGAGGCAGACCAAAGCGATCAGGGCCGCCACAAGGAAGAAGTAATTCCTTGGAGAAAGCTGACCGGAATCGCTTTCCGATGCCGCCGGCGCCGTATCAGCCGTTTCGACTTCACTTGCCATCCTGATACCGGGGAATGAAAAGCCCGGCCGGGACCGGGCTCGTAAGCGCGTGCGGCGAGGTCAGGGCCCCGCCGTCGTAGCCTGCTCGAAGGGGATCTCTTCGAAATGCGTGAACCGCTTGAAATCCCTGAACCTGCCGTTGATCTCGGGATAATCGAGGCCGTTGATCCGCTCGGCTCCGAATTTTTCGACATTGAATGACGCCATTACCGAGCCGTAGATCATCGCACGCCGCATCGCGTCGTTGTCGATCTTGTCGCGGCTTGCGAGATATCCCATAAAGCCGCCCGCGAACGTGTCTCCCGCTCCGGTCGGATCGAAAACGCTCTCGAGCGGATAAGCGGGGATCGCGAAGTAGGAGTTTTCAGTAAACAGCGCCGCGCCGTACTCGCCTCGTTTGATCACGACGGCCCTCGGGCCCCAGCTCAGGATCTCCTTTGCGGCGGTTATGACGTTCGGGACGCTCGCCAGCTGGCGGGCCTCGGCGTCGTTGATGATGACGCAATCGACCACGCGCACGGTCTCGATGACGTCGTCCTTCATCGAGTCGATCCAGAAGTTCATCGTGTCCATCGCGACGAATTCGGCGTTCGACTGCTCGCGGACCTGTTTCTGGAGCTTCGGAAGTATATTGGCGAGAAATAGGAGCTTCGTGTTCTTCGAATTCTCGGATAGCTTCGGGTCGAACGTTTCAAAGACATTGAGCTGGGTATCGAGCGTGTGGGCGGTGTTCATGTCGTACTCGTACCGGCCCTTCCAGAAGAAAGTCCTTCCGTCCTCGATCACCTCGATGTCGTCTGTATTGACGTGATGATGCTTAAAGAGCTTCCACTCGTCGTCGCCGAAATCGCCTCCGACCACACCGACGACGTTGACGCTTGAAAAGAAGCTAGCCGAGAAAGAGAAATGGGTTGCGGCGCCTCCAAGCACCTTGTCCCGTTTGCCGAACGGCGTTTCGAGCGAATCGAACGCCACGGACCCTACTGCGGTAACAGACATAAAGAAAAATCTCCTGTAGCGGAAAAAGCTAGATTATAAGAGGTCGCGAAGGGGGAAGCAAAGGGGGCGAACAAGTGATGAGTGATGGGTAATGAGTGATGGGCGACAGGGTTCCAGTTCTTCTCTGCGCTCTCCGCGTGCTCTGCGGTATTGTTTCCGACAAGCTGAAGTTTATCGGACATCCGATAAGAGCAGCGCTCTGCGCTGCCGAGGTAACGCGAACTTCAGTTTGCGCCGCGCGAAAGCGCGGAGATCCGTCGGGCGTTCGGGCCTCGCGCGGCCCGCTACAAGCTGAAGCTTATCGTACCTCGACTCTCCACGGCGGATCCCTTCGGTTCTCCCCCGCATGGAACAGAATGATCCGGTGTCCGTCGGGGTCTCGGAGCGAGGCTTCGCGCCAGAGCCAGTCCTTGTCCTCCGGGCCCGTTTCGAATTTGATCCCTCTTTCACTGAGGCTTTCTACCGTTGCGTCAAGATCGTCGCACTCGAAATAGAGCACGACGGATGAGCCGCCGGTTTCGGAGTCGGTTTCGTGAATGGAAAGGGTCGATTCGCCGTCAGGGCATTCGAATCGGACGTATCGCGGAGCGGAGTCAACGATCAGCTTCAATCCGAGACTTTCGTAGAATCTGATCGCCGAGGTGACGTTTCTCGAATAGACGGTGACCTGGTTCAGGTTCATTCGGGCGCGTCGGGCTATTTGGCCTTCTTTATCTTTTCAAGGGTCTCTTCCGCTTTTTCGCGGTATTTGCTTTCGGGGTGTTCTTCGACGAGTTTATTCAGGAACGCGACCGCGTCCTCAATAAGCCTGTCTTTTTCGTATCTGGCCCGGTCCTCTTTGGGCAGCATCTCGAGCACGATCTTCTGACTTCCCTTGCCTTCCGAAAGATAATAGCTGCTCATTCCGTACAGGTAGAGCACCTCGTCCATCTTCTTGTATCCGGGAAACGCGGAAAGGACCGCTACGGTCTCTTCCATTCTGAGGAGCGCCGCCTTGTAAGCCTTCTTCAGCTTAAAATACTGCCAGGCGACATCGACATTGTGATTGGCGTCCGCCTCGATCACCTCGTCGATCGGGAGCGGTTCGTCCTCGAAGGTCTGGGCAAAGGAGTTGGCCGCGAACGCGGCTATCAGCAGCGCTGTGATGGTGATCGCTTTTCTCATTGTGGCCTTATTGATGTTCAGACCCCTCGGACCGTTTACTCGGCAGCCTTTTTGTGCGCGTACTTGCCGATGATCGCGTCCAGTTTCTTCGCCGTTTCCGGGTTCCAGTCCTGCGGCTGTGTGAAGATCGCGCTCCGGGTCGAGCCCTCGAACGGATTCGGCGTCTCCTTCGCGTCGACCAGCTTCACGGCCTCTTTCAGGACCAGCTGGGCGTTGCGGACGTTCTTCGTCAGGTATTCTACGACCATATCGACCGACACCGAATCGTGGTCCTCGTGCCAGCAGTCGTAATCGGTGACGAGCGCGAGCGTCGCGTAAGCGATCTCGGCCTCTCGGGCGAGCTTCGCCTCCTGGAGGTTCGTCATCCCGATCACATCCATTCCCCAGCCGCGGTAAACGTTCGATTCCGCTTTTGTAGAGAATGCGGGGCCTTCCATGCAGATGTACGTCCCGCCGCGATGGACCGTAAGTCCCTCGACCGTGCCGCACGCCTTTTCGAGAATATCTCCAAGCTCGTCGCAGACGGGATGCGCGAATGTGATGTGCCCGACGATGCCTTCGCCGAAGAATGTCGATTCCTCAGCCCTCGCGCGTGTGCGATCGAAGAACTGATCGGGAATGAAGAAATCCATCGGAGCGTACTGTTCCTGAAGCGAGCCGACCGCGGAAACCGAGAGGATGTAATCGACGCCGAGCAGCTTCATCGCGTAAACGTTCGCCCGGAAAGGGAGCTCGGTCGGGAGTATCTTGTGACCGCGCCCGTGCCTCGGAAGAAAAGCGACGGTCACGCCTTCAAGCTCCCCGACGATGAACGCGTCCGAGGGCTTTCCGAACGGCGTGTCCACCGGCAATTCCCTGACATTTTCCAGCTCGGGCATCTGGTAAAGCCCGCTTCCGCCGATGATACCTATCTTCACTTTCTCCATAACTTCTGAACTTGCCCTGATCTGCGGGTCAGATTTTCCCTACAAATTTTGCGGGACAATGCGCCGCATTGCCCCGCCAAAGAAGGTCCGGCCCTTCGCACCGCAAAGGGCCGGGTTCCGTTATTCCTGGTTGTTCGCCGCCGGCGGAGCCGGACGCGGAGGAGGCGCGGCTTGCGGCGTCTCGCCGCCTTCGGAAGAACGGTTCTGCTGCTCGAGCATCTGCCTCATCTGTTCTTCCTGCTGCTGCCTCATCTGCTCGATGTCCTCCGCGGATGGCTCGGGAACCTTGAAATCGGCGGGAATGTTCACAGGATTGTTCTGCTTGATCTCTTCAAGGACCTTTTCCTGCTTTTCCTTCTCAAGTTTCTGGCGGACGAACTGCTCGACGGGCAGCTCCCTCGCCATCGGATCCTCCGGATCTTTGATCCTGGTCGAGATCAGGATATGCCGCGCGTTGTAGGTAACCGCGGGCTGGCCGTCGTCGCCGGTCTTCTCTTCCTTTTTTTCAAGCTTGATAACGTGGAAGCCGTGCGCAGTCTTGACCGGTTCCTTCGTTACCTGGCCGGGCTCGAGCGCAAGCGCCGCGGATTCGAACTCGGGGACGAACTGGCCCTTCGAGATATCCTCGTAGAGCCCGCCGTTATCCTTGCTTCCGGGGTCTTCTGAGAACTCCTTCGCAAGTTCCGCGAAGTCCGCGCCTTCGTTGATCCGCTTGATCAGGTCCTCGGCCTTCTTCCGTTTCTCTTCTTCGTTCGTGATCTCCGGATGATCGGCGATGTACTTCTGTACCTCTTCCTCGCTTACCTGTACCTTCTTCGCAAGCTTCTCGCGGGCATAGGTTTGCACGAGGAAATTCACCTGCTGGAGTTTTACCTGCAGATCGACCTCTTCCTCGAACTCTTCCCACTCCTTGCGCTCCGACTCGGGAAGACTGCCGATCGACGCAAGTTTGTCCTCCGCCTCTTCGTAATAGATCTGGCTCTTGGCGAAGTCTGTCCGCACCTGCTTCAGCTGATCTTCCGTGAGCTGGAACTCCTTGTCGACCTGCCCGCTGTCACGGAGCATCTTGACCTTGTTGTCGATGAAATTCTTGAACTTCACCTCGTGCCTGCGCGCGTCGGCGTTACCGGTGATCCAGCCGAGTCCCACGACATCGAGAGCCGAAGTCAGGAATCCCTGGTCCTTCGCTTCCGGTGTCGGAGCCGGTGAGGCCGGAGGCGTTTTCGGGTTCGCCGCATTCGCGTTTGTATTTGCGTTCGGCTGAGCCGCCGCGGGCTGCGGGCTTTCTCCGCCGGTTTCGCCCCAGAATTCCTTTACGCGGTCTTCGGAGATGAATCCGAAAGGAGGCATAGGCCCTTTGTCGGCATTGATCTTCTGGTCGTAGTTGATCGCGAGGATCGTCTCGCGCATGCTTTCCAGCTCTGACCTGATCTCGGGCTTGTCGGCAAGACCTTCCTTCTGTGCCTGGCTTGCGATCGCGAACCTCTCGCGGAGGCCCTCGACGATCCGCTCTTTTTGCTCGGGATTCTCGGCAAGTGCCTTCAGCTGCATCGGGTTGAAGTCGCGGACAAGGACCTGCATCTCCTTCTCCGTCAGGCCGCTGAGGTCCAGTTTGCCGTGTCCGCCGACCTTGCTCTTCCAGAAAACGAGTCCGGCGCCTACTGCGAGGACGACAAGGATGATGATCGTCGCCTTGCCCATCGTGCTCATCCCCTCGCTCTGCGAAGCGACAGCACGCCCGGCGGGCGCCGCCGATGCGGCAGCGGACTCCGTTTCGGCCTCTTCATCAACATCGGAAGAATCTTCGTCCGTGTCCTCAGACACGGCTTCGATCTCAATCTCTTCAGCTTCCTCTTCCGCTTCGGACGTTTCCATTGCCGTTTCTCCAGAAGCGGCCTCGACTTCCTCTTCCGATTCGGGCGCTTCGTCGGTCACGTTTTCCGAAGCGGTCTCCGCCCTTTCCTCGTGAGAGGCGTCGACTGCCGGGTCTTCCGCAACAGCGCCTGTCTCTTCTTCGTGGTCCGCACCAAGCTGCGTGCCGTCTTTGGGACAGACCTCGATGTAGCTCGGATATTCTTTGTTACAAGTGGGACAGATATTCATTCAAATTTCCTCAGTTGATAAAGATAATTCCTTTCACGACCCGTTTCCCGGGCCTCAGATCTTTTGCACGAGTTCGAGCAGCACGCCGTTCGCCGATTTCGGATGGACGAACGCGACCAGGCAGCCTTCGGCTCCGACTCTCGGTTCTTCGTCGATAAGCTTCATCCCCGCCTTCTTGAGCTTCTCCAGAGAAGCGTTGATGTTCTCGACCTGCACTGCGATGTGGTGGATTCCGCCTCCCCTCTTCTCTAGGAAATTGCTGATCGGCGAGTCCTCGCTAAGGGGCTCGAGAAGTTCGATCCGGCTTTCGCCCAAAGGAAGCATCGCGACGCGCACTTTCTGGTCTTCTACCTCCTCGACGTGGACGCTCTCAAGGCCGAGCGCGTCCTCCCAGAACTTCAGCGCCTCCTGAATGCCGCCGGTCGCTATTCCAAGATGATCGATCTTCATTGCCTGCTGATCAGTTCCTCCGCCGCGGAGTATGGATCGCGTTTCTTTTCGGCGATCTCCTCCGCAAGGCGATCGAGTTTCTCTTCCGTGCCGTTGTTGGACAGCAATTCTGCCAAAAGCCTTTCGCGAGTCAGCTCCAGGAGCCTCCAGCGGGCGATTGCGACGCGCCTCTCGGCGCTCTTGCCGCCTTCCTTTACAAACTTCGAGTAGGCTTCGATAGCTTCGGACAGGTCTTCGATGCCTTTGCTTTCTGTCGCCACGGTCTTAACGATCGGAGGATTCCAGAGATCCTGCCTGTGGGCGAGCGAAAGAAGCGCTTCAAGCTCTTTCTCGGTCCTTATCACGCCCTCGCGGTCCGCCTTGTTGATGACGAACACATCGCCGATCTCCATTATCCCGGCCTTTATCGCCTGTATGTCGTCTCCCATCCCGGGAACGAGCACGACTGCCGTCACGTCTGCGGTCTTGACGATCTCGACCTCGTCCTGGCCGACGCCGACGGTCTCGACGATCACCTTGTCGAATCCCGCGGCGTCGAGTATCGAGACCGCATCGACGGTGGTCCTGGCGAGGCCTCCGAGATTTCCCCTGGTCGCCATCGACCGGATAAAGACGTTCTTGTCCAGGCCCAGGGTCTGCATCCTGATGCGGTCTCCGAGGATGGCGCCGCCAGAGAACGGGCTCGACGGATCGACCGCGATGATGCCGATCTTTTCACCCTTCTCTTTGTAGTGAAGGGCCAGTTTGTCAACGAGCGACGACTTTCCGGCTCCCGGCGATCCGGTAATACCGATAACAAGCGCCTTTCCCGTTTTTGGAAAGACGGCTTTCATCAGCTCGGCGGAATCTTCAGCTGCGTCCTCGACCTTTGAGATCGCGCGTGCGACGGCCCTCGGTTCGCCTTTGAACAGCCTGTTTACCAGATCGTCGGTCATTTGGCTCAGTCGTCCGCGGACCGGGTCCTCTAGGCGAATGCCGGTGCTGGAGATCCGGGCTGAACGAAACCGTTATTCTCGCATTTTTCAGGGGAAATTTAAAAGGAGGCAGGAGACGGGAGGCGGGAGGCAGGAGACGTAAGGCGGGAGACCGTTGAGTCGCGTAGCGACGACCTGCATTTAGCCGTGGGTAAGCCCGAAGGGCGCCACCCACGGTACACAGGCGCCCCGATCACCCCGCCGCGTTAGCGGGGATCGGATGCCAGAAAGGCGGCACGTTTGCGCGCGCCGCCTTTCTTTTCTCACTTTCAGGTGTTTGACCGAATCGCGAGCTGTTACATCTGGCCTTCGTCCGCCGAAGGCCCGTAGATCGATGGAACGGGGATGTCGTTCAGCCTCAGATATACCGAGAGCTGTCCCCTGTGGTGGATGATATGGTTGAGCATGAACGAGCGGATCACCTGGATCCTGGGCATTGTGAAAAACACCTGGTCGCCGTTGCGCATCGTCCAGTTGACCATAAGGTCCTCGTCCGAAGCGTTCTTCACAAGCTCGACGGCTTTCTCGACATTCGCGTCGAAGTACTCGAGAAGCTGTTCGTTCGATTCCGCGATGAACGGTTTGTAGTCTATCGTCGCGAAATCGAGCTCCGTCGAGTTGAGTGTCGAATCGAACCACTCGTACATCTCCGCAATATGCGAAGCGAGCTGGCCGAAACCCATAGATTTTTCGTGCGGTTTGTAATCAAGCTTGTCGGTCGGAACCCTCTCAAGGACGGTCCGCGTGACCGCTGATTCGTGCTGAAGTTCTGCGATGATCGGTTGGTTCAAGCCCGCTCCGGGCGCTGTTCCGGTACTCATTTTCTTTGTTTCTCCTTACAGAATTCTAGGTTAATTGCCAAAAGGGCCATCAGCATACAACATCTGTTTCACAGATGCAACACAAATTCGTCATTGGCGTACGGCGCTCACTTTTTTGCCACAAGCGATGCGATCTCGGCGCACAAACGGTCGGGGACGAACGGCTTAGCGTGGTAAATGTCGAACCCTACCTCGCGAGCCCTTTCCCTGTAGGCGAGCGATGAAAACGCGCTCAGCGCGATGGACGGAATGCCCGCGTATCTGTCCGAAGCCTTGAGCCTTACCAGCAGATCGAACCCGTCCGATTCCGGCATGCCTATGTCCGAGATTATAACGTCCGGCGGAGAATCCGGCACGGACTCGAGCGCGTCGAACGCCCCGGAGACAGAAGAGGCCGAAATGACATACGCCCCCATCTGCTCCAGGAATATCTGAAGTACATTCCTAGAATCTACGTCGTCCTCGACCACAAGCACTCTGAGGCCATCGAGGGCGGCGGTCGACCCGTTTCCGGCATCCGCATCTGCTGCCATGCCGGTCCCGTCCATCTCAGCCTTGCCGCCTGCGAGCGGAAGCCTGACCACGAATTCCGCGCCTTTTCCCTCGCCCTCGCTTTCGGCAGTCACAGTTCCGCCGTGTTCCTCGACAAGGATCTTGACGATCGCCAAGCCCAGCCCCAGGCCTTTCGAACTATGGCTGGGAAGATCTTCGGCCTGCTTGAATCTTTCAAAGATTATAGGCAGATGCGCTTTGTTTATTCCTGCACCGGTATCCGCGACCCTGACCTCAACTTCGGTCCGGCCTAGGCGAAGTTCGCAAACGATCCGTCCGCGTTCGGGAGTGAATTTCACGGCATTACCCAGCAGGTTGGTGAAGACCTGCCGAAGCCTCGCCGAATCGCCGTTCACGAATGCATTCTTGTCGTTATGTTCGAACTCGAACTCGATGCCTTTCTGAGTCATCGCGGGAAGATGAGAATTCACGACATTCTCCAGGATCGGGAAGAGGTTCAGCCGCCGCCTGTCCAGATTGAGCTTGCCTGAAGTGATTGCCGCTGAATCTACAAGGTCGTCGAGCAGCCCTGCCTGCGCCCGCGCGCTCCGTTCGATAGTGTTCAGCGCCTTCGATTTGGACTCTTCGTCCAGATCGTCGTTCACAAGGACCTTTGTCCATCCGAGTATGGAGTTGAGCGGCGAACGCAGTTCGTGCGACACGATCGCGAGGAAATAGTCCTTCGTCTTGTTCGCAAGCTCGGCCTGGTCCCGGGCCTTCGACTCAAGCCGGTAAATGCGCTCGAGCTCCTTGTTCACGGCCTTCAGCTCGTTGATGTCCTGGACCGTACCCATCACGATCCCTCTATCAGTTTCGTGTGCCCTGAAGGTCGCGCCTTTCAAGGCGATCCAGAAAACGTTCCCGTCATCGTGGACAAGTCGGCAGCGAAGGTCATAAGCTCCCCCGTCCACTTTTGATCCCTCGATCACCTGCCGCACATACTCCCTGTCTTCTGGGTGAACTCGCGAATAGAGTTTGTCGGAAGACAGGGCATCATCAGCAGGCAGGCCGAAGAACGCATTGCAGGCGGGAGTCGAGTAATCCTCGTCAGTATCGAGATACCAGAACCAGAAGCCGATCCCCGCGCTTTCGGCGGCTGCCTGGAAAAGGTCGCTCAGACGCTGGCATTCGTCGACCTCGTCCTGCCAGTGAGTCACGTCATATCCGGAAAAGTAGACCGAATCCGATCCTGCGCCCTTGGGGGCCTGGAAGACGAACTCGATGATCGATCTCCCCCGGCCTTCGATCTCAAAGACCACGTGTGACCGAGACGTATTTCCTCCGTAAGCTTTCTGAAATGCTTCCTCGAGAGGCCCTGTATCGGCCGATGCGCTTCCGGCGCTCCCGATCGCGGCCAGCTCGCGATCCTCGAGTTCCGCCGGCTGTAAACCCGCCGTCTCGAGAAAGGGCCCTGAGATCGACCTGAATTTGCCGACAGGCGATATTTCGCCTGCCAGCGCAAAGTTCTGTGTGAACGGATCGGGGGAATGGGCTGGACCTTCTGTTTCCATATCGAGTTGCCTGATCCTTTACCGGACCTTGTTGCCCGGGGATGGATATCTTAACAAAAGCAGTCGGGGGGTTAAAAAAGAGCGGGCCCCGGCGAGCAAAGTCGCGGGGGCCCGTAGCCGTGCGAAACGTTAAGTCTCAAACGGAATTCCCGATCACGTCACCCGCCTTCCCGTAAGGAGCCGAATAATAAAGATCGCGAGTGCGATCACGAGCAGTAAATGAAGTACGCCGCCGAAAGTGTTCGTCGTAACGACACCGATCAGCCACATAACCAGCAATATGATAATGATTGTCCAGATCATAGGTTCCTCCCGCCTTGTGATTCTCAAATTAGAACTGTGAAATTTCGTACGCCCTTTGTGATAGAACAACCACCGTGCCAAGGGCTTTGACCCAATAAAACACTGGAATGCGCGCGCGGAGGATGATGGGAGTGCAGTGTTTTGCGGTATGAATTCAAGACAGTTCTGGTCGGCAACCGTACACAGATAGCGGAACGGAGCTCGGCCTCCATTACCTGCCCCTCCTGAGAAGTTACTGCTAAATCACTCCAAAAAAAGAGTTTACAGACCGCCGCCGCCTTGGCGCTCCGACAGGAATATGCGTTGCACTTACGTTCAGGACCAGAAGATTATTCTGAATTTACACGAATGGAGCATTGATCAAATGACGGAGAACAACAGAAGGGACAGGGAAGGAAAAGAAAATGCATCAGCGAAGATCGAGCAGGCTCAAGCCGCCGCAGCAGAAACCGCAGACGGGGCAGCTGGCGCCGTCCGCAAGAGGACGGACTCCGCTCACGACTATCTGAGCGAACAGACTGCGGCGATCGAAGAGACGTTCAAGGAAAAGACTGAAGAAGCAGCAGACGCCGCCCGCGAACTGCTGGACAGGAGCAGACAGGCGGGTTACAACGCGGCGGACCGTATAGACTCCGCCTCGGATTATCTGCAGGACGTGGACCTTGGCGATGTCAGGCAGAGGGCGGCCGAGCGCGTCCGGGAGAATCCTGCGATCGTGATAGCTTCGGCTGGAGTTGCCGGCCTTCTGATCGGATATCTGCTGGGAAAAAAGGTCGGATAGGCGTTTCGAGCCTGGGGAGGTAACAGGAGAAGGGCCGCCTCTCTGAAAGCCGGTTCTTCTCCTAAAGGCCGTTTGCGATTATGATTCAACTACCGTAACCGAACCGTTTGCTTAGAAAGTTTCGCATCACGGCCCATAGATGAAAAGAAAAGCACTGGTCATTGACGATGACGAGTCGACGCTCGATCTCCTGAAGTATCAGCTCGAGTCGAAGGACTTCGAAGTGTTCACCGCGCCTGACGGCGTTACGGGTGAGAAACTCGTCAACGAGCAGGTATTTGACATTATTCTCACCGACCTTAGCCTGCCCGACATCGACGGGATAGATCTTGTCCGGCGGTGCAAGCTCGCTTCGGCCTCTACGGAGATCATAATGATCACCGGATACGGTTCCGTATCCAAGGCGATCGAAGCGACAAAGGCCGGCGCCTTTTATTATGTGGAAAAGCCGGTCGATTTCGACGATCTTTACATACTGATCGAGAAGGCGGTCGAGCGAAAGCAGCAGGCCGACGAGATCCGCGAGCTCCGGGGGCGCCTGAGCAGCGTGACCAGCTATCAAGGGATCATCGGCGGCTGCAAGGCGATGCAGGAGATCTACGAACTGATCGAGAACGTCGCCGATTCGGATGCAAACATATTGATACTCGGGGAGTCGGGCACCGGGAAAGAGGTCATCGCGAACGCGATCCATTACAAGAGCAGCCGTTCCGGACAGCCTTTCGTTAAGGTCAATTGCTCGGCGCTGCCCAAGGAACTGATCGAATCCCAGCTTTTTGGACACGTCAAAGGCGCATTCACAGGAGCTAACAAGGACAAGATCGGGCTGATAGGGAAGGCGAAGGGGGGAAGCCTTCTGCTGGATGAGATCGGCGAAATGCCTCTCGATCTTCAACCGAAACTTCTGCGCGTTCTGCAGGAGAAGCGGTATTACAGGGTCGGAAGCGAAACGCCCGTGAGCGCGGATTTTCGTCTGATCACTTCGACGAACCGCGATCCGGAGAAAGCGATCGAGGCAGGCGATCTGCGAGAGGATCTTTACTACAGGATCAATACGATCGAGATAAGGATCCCGCCTCTGCGCGAGCGTGTCGACGACATCCCGATGCTTGCCGAGCACTTCCTGAAGATCTATTCGGACAAGTACGGAAGGGAATTCAAGTCATTCTCGAATGACGCCTACGAGAGGCTTCTCGAATCGGACTGGCGCGGCAACGTGCGGGAACTTCAGCACGTGATCGAAAGAGCGGTGCTTATGAACAAGGGAGACCGGATTGAGACGCTCGAGATCCAGCGCGCAGGAGCGGCCCGGAGAACAAAGGCGGCGGGAGCGTCGGTTTCCTCCGGGATCTCCGTCGCGGAGAATTTCGACAGGCCGGCGAAGGACCTCTTCGAGGACATTGGCAATGAGATCGTCGAGCTGCTGGACGGGATCTCGGAATCGGAGATGGATGATAACGACGTCTTCGGATTCCTGGAAAGATCGGTCGTGCAGGCGGCCCTGAAGAAAACCAAAGGTAATAAAAAAGCTGCGGCGCAACTGCTCGGGCTTTACCGGGCTCGGCTTTACGGAATGATCAAGAGACACGGTATAGAGAGCCCGAAGTAAGGAACGGACAAAGGGAACGAACGGGTCCCGGGCGACCGGGGGCCCAAGACTGCAAACGCGAAATGAATGAAGAGGTACGCCCCGGAAACAATGGAATAAGGAGGAATGAAGCGCCCGGCCGCAAGCCGGAGACGAGCTCGGCGGCGGCAGCTGTCTCCGTCGGACTGCTGGTGACGCTCGCGTTCTTCGCCTTCGCTTATATCTACGGACTGCAGATCTTTTCGCCGGTCGTGCTCGCGACGGGCATACTCATATCTCTTGTCCTTATCTGGGCACTTCTTGCCAGCATTCGATCCAGACGACGGAGCCTCGCCCTCGATTCACAGGTGATCAGGCTTGAAACGGCGCTCTCCACTCTCGGAGACCGTTTCGGCCTTCTTCTGGCAGAGACTGCGGACTCGGAACCTGTCGCGAGGGAACTGATATCGAGCCTTTCCCACGACATGCGGACGTCGCTCAATGCGCTGTCCGGATGGGCGAAGATTCTCGAGCGGGATGGACTAAGTCCAAAGCTCAAGGAAACCGCTCTCGAAGGCATCTCGCGAAGCATAGAGAGACAGTCGGCGCTTCTCGACGAGGCTGCGGAGTTCCTGGCTCTTGAAGAAAGGGGCGAACTTGAGATGTCAGACGGGATCGACAGCGGGGAGCTGCTTGCGGGCGTCGTCAGCGAGATCGGTCCCAGCGCGGAGGACCGGCACGTCGAACTCGAGTTTGAGAGCAGTGCCGGCAAGACCCTGGTTTGTGACGAAGCCAGGCTCAGGAAGGCACTCAACAAGCTGCTGAGAACCGTCGTCAGATTGACGCCGATCGGCGGCACGCTGCGTGTCAGCGCAGACAAGATCCCTGAAGGTCTCAGGATCTCGATCCGGAACAGCGCCGAAGGTGAGGCCGGGAGTTTTCCCTTCAGGCATCTCCCCGGGATAAAACGCGATCCGCTCGACACCTCGAACGGCACCTCCGGTTCAGGTCTCTCCCTTGCGATCTCCAGGCGGATCATAGAGATGCACGGCGGCGACGTCGCCGTCGATGATGATGTCGCCGGACTCGGAACCGAGATCAGCGTCCGTTTGCCCGACCGCCCCACCTGAAAACACAGTCGATTCCTGTCCCCGTTCCCTACACATTTCTCGTCCCGAATCGATACACACCTGCCCGGCTGACGATCATCTCTTGCACGATTCCGGATCTCTAACTGTTCTCCTTAAACAACTTACGCACACCCTTCTGTTGCGGAACGGTCATTGCGACGTTTTAGGATAAAGCCCGGACCTTCAAAACCGCGGCTTCATTCATTTAAGAAGACATTTTTTCTATGAGAGGCAGAACAATGAAATTAAGAAGATCAATGATCGCTATTCTAAGTTGCGCTGCGCTCCTCGTCGCCGGCACGGTGACATTCGGACAGGTACGAGCCTACAGGGTTTCGGACGACCGCGTCGAAAGCGTGCTCGTTCAGATCGAGAGCGGAACCGACAGATTCCGCCGGGCATTCGACCTGGCAATCGACCAAAGTCGCTTCGATGGCACCGCGACCGAGGACGCACTCCAACGAAACATCTCGCAATTTGAGAACGACACGGACCGTTTGCGCCAGAGGTTCGAAGCGGAAGAGTCCGTTTCCGGAGACGTTCTGCGCGTGCTCAACAGCGCGGTAACCATTAACCGGTTTATGACCGGAAACGCGCTCGGAACTATGGCGGAGCGCCACTGGGTGAACATCAGGAACGACCTGAACACTCTAGCGGGCTTTTACAGCCTCAGCTATGACTGGAACGCCGCAGTTGCCGACGGCGATCCGATCTACAGGAAGCCGTACAGGGTTTCCGACAGACAGGTCGACGTAGTGCTGAGAAGGATCGAGAACAGGACCGACAATTTTAAGGGTCGACTCGATTCGGCACTCGACCGAAGCTACCTCGACAATACGAACCGCGAGGACCGGATCAACCAGTTTGTCGCCGAGTTCGAGAATGCTACGGACCGGCTCCGGGAGAGGTTTGATTCTGAGGCTTCGGTAGATACCGATGTCGAAAGAGTGCTTTCAAGCGCGGCTTTCATCGATTCGTTCATGCGCAGGAACGATCTGGCCAATGCGGCGGAGCGGAACTGGCAGAACATCAAGACGGATCTGAACACGCTTGCCGGGTATTACAACGTCCGGTTCAGCTGGACGGAAACGCCCCGGGATTATCGAGACGTCGCGTACACGGTACGCGAGGAGACCGTTGACGGGCTGTTGTCTTCGATAGAGACGAAGACCGATGCATACAGGCGGCTGATGGAGCAAGCGCTCGACCGCAGCATCTTGAACAATACATACAGCGAGCGTTCGTTCCTCGACTACATTGACGAGTTTGAGAACGCCACCGACACGCTCAAACAGAGGTTCGACGCAGGCGCGTCGAGCGACCAGGATGTAAATAACGTTCTCGGAAAGGCCGCATATATCGAGTCTTTTATGAGGGATTACAGGCTGATGCGCTCGGCCGAATACCAGTGGAGGTCTTTGAAGACCGACCTGAACACTCTCTCACAGTACTATGCCGTCGATTTCGCGTGGAACAGGCCGTATCCTCAGGTCAATGAGTTCAACTCGATGATCACGGGAACCTACAGGCTCAACCGCACGCTTAGCGACGACGTTCCGACGGTCGTGCGAAATGCGATCGATGTCTATCCGCAGATCCGCGAGGACCGGATCGAACGGAACCTGACGAGAAGGCTTTCGTCCCCGATGATGCTCGCGATCGACAAGAGCGGAACAAAAGTGATGATCGCCTCGAGCAACGCGCCGCAGGTGACCTTCACCGCGGACGGCATCACACGAACTGAAACGAACAACGGAAGGCAGATCCAGGTGACCGCGAATTCGTACTACGAAGGCGTATCTTTGGCTTATGACGGCGCCGGCGCGAACGAATTCTACGTGAATTTCATGCCTGTGGGCCGCGACCAGCTTCGCGTGATTCGCAGGGTCAACCTTGCGAATCCGGACGAAACGATCACGGTCGCCAGCGTTTACGACAAGGTCGAATCGACTGCCGATTGGAACAACGTCTACGATCCGCGCAGGAACGGCAATCCGGATACCGGAACTACCGGGACTTTCATAGTGCCGGGCGGGACCAACCTGAGTGCCGTCCTCAACTCGAGGATCTCGACGAGCGACTCCGAAGATGGTGAGACATTCACTATGAGGGTCGTTTCGCCGAACAGGTATGAGGGCGCGATCATCACCGGTCACGTGGTAGAAGCGGAGAGATCCGGCTTGTTCACGGGCCGCGCGAAGATGACGCTGGACTTCGATACCATCCAGCTTCGCAACGGAAGAACCTATGAGTTCGCCGGGCTTATCGAAGGCGTGACGCTTGCGAACGGCAAGCAGGTCAACATCGACAACGAAGGCGAGGTCAGGGACGAAGACAGCCAGACCGGAGAGACCATCAAACGGGCCGGGATCGGGGCCGGTGTCGGCGCGATCATCGGAGCCATACTTGGCGGCGGTGAAGGCGCAGCGATCGGTGCCGCAGTAGGCGGCGCCGCAGGTGCCGGGACCGTGGTGGCGCAGGGACGTGAGAACGTCGAGCTTGATCCGGGATCGACGATCCTGATCGAGGCTCAGGCGCCCGCGTTCGTCGGATCGAACCGATAAACGGTCCGATCACATTGGCAAGGGGCGGGGTCTTCGGATCCCGCCCCACATTTACGTTTGAACCGAAACCGGACGGAGGACCAGGAAGATGGAAGACAGAAAACTTGCAGAGGATGGGGCTCGCAGGGCGGCGAACTACGAGAAGATCAAGGATGAGGTGAAATCCGACGTCGGCGGCGAGATCGCCGCGGAAGCAGACAAGCCCACCGACTCAGAGATCTCGAGAGAGAAAGACATCGCGAGAGATATGCGCGGCAAGGCCATCGAAGAGGTTGAGCAAACCGAACGCGAGGTGGAACGGGGCCGCGCGGCCGCGCGCTTCGCCCAGGTGGTCGATTACGTGTTTTATCTGATCTACGGGTTCCTGGGTATCAGGCTTCTGCTCGAATTGCTTGCCGCAAGGGACAGCGCGAAGTTCGTGCAGTGGATCAAGTCGATCACAGGCGTGTTCTACTGGCCTTTCGAAGGGATCGTCCGGAGCCCGAGCGTCGAGGGACATACTCTCGCGCTGCCGATCATCGTCGCGCTTGTCTCGTATCTGCTTCTGCACTTCGCGATCATCGGACTGTTGAGAATGATCGCGCACCGGAAGACGGTGATCTGAGGAGCGGAACGTGAATCGTGAGTCGTGAATCGGGAGGAACGTGTCCGAAGCCTGACCGTGAGGGAGGGCTACTGCCGTCAGATCCAAGTTCCAGGTTCCAAGTTCAAGAGAGGCGAACGTGGTCTGCTTCCTGTCTTTGAACCTCCAACTTTGAACCTGGAACTTCTCGTGGTAGCCCGCGCTGACGCTTGGGCTTCGGACACTTTCACTGTGCCCACGGGCGTGATAAGCCCTGCCGGGGCAGCGCGAAGCGCTGCTCTAAACGGCTCACCGTTCACTCTTCTCAGGCCAGTAGATATCCACAAGGTTCGCGACCGGACCGACGATGAACAGCGCGTAATACGGCGCGTGGACGTTCTCCATCATCCTCAGCACCATCTCCGCCGCCGCGACCAGGAACGCGACGAGCATCTGCGCCCCCTTCGAGCGCCGTACGGTCGTCGCCGGATCGGTGATCATAAAGAAAATGAACAGCTGGTACATCGCGCCCGTGATCGGGGCGATCTCGGCGAGGAACGCGTGCCCGGTCCATAGGCTCCGTATGCCGGCGAAGAATATGAATGCCGCGACATATGTGAACGTGATGTGGAACCGCTTCAGCCGGTAGATGATGATGCAGCCGAGGACCCAGATCACGGTCATCGCCGCGAGGTTGTTGCCCCACTGGATGCTCAGCGTCGAGAAAGCCGAAGGCGCGATCAGAAGCATCACCGCGATCCCGAAGTTCGAAGGGTTCCAAAGATGGCGGCCCTTTAGCTTCAAGACATATTTAGAAGTGATGGTGATCGCCGAGCACAGAGCGAAGGTCCAGAAGAAGGGCGAGCGCGTGAGGATCCCCACACTTATACCGGAGATGTAAGCGCTCGCGAGGAACGGCCACTGCCCGCGGTCGATCTTCGAAAGCACGGCGTCGAACAGAACCGCGACCCCGATTGCCAGCAGCGTCTGAGGGTAGCTCTCGAGGATGCCGTAAAAGACCTGACCGACGAGAAGGATCAGCGTGATCAAGAGCGGCATCACCAGCCGCGTATCGATGCCGAACGTCTTCAACGGCATCAAAGATGCGCTCGGCGGCGCCACGATGTTCGAAGCTTCCGTACTCATAGATCGACCGATACCCTGTGCAGGGTGTTGATCTTCGGCGATTCGATCACCTTTGTTTCGCCGTTCGGGAACCTGATCTCCACCTTGTCCACCTTGCCCGTTTCCCCAAGCCCGAAGTGCGCGCGCCTCTGGTTCTGCGCGCAGTAACCGCTTCCCCCGTGGATCTCCTGTGTCTGCCGCGAATTCCCACGGAAGAGGGTGATCCGCGTGCCGATCGCGTCATCGTTCCCGAACCCGAACGCTATCCAATTGCGACCTTTCTTAACGTTGTTCTTGTAGATCAGCGCGGGGCCTTTCTGATTCGCTACCACGACATCCAGCACGCCCCGGTTCCAGAGGTCGGCGACCGCGACGGCTCGTCCGTCGAAGGTCTCGCGCACGCCTGTCGCGAGCGCGACTTCGGTGAACGATCCTTTTCCGTCGTTCAGCCAGAGCTTCTTCTGCTGATAGCCCGAAAGGCTTCTGCCTTTCATCTCCGGCCAGTTGGCCGCGTCGCCTATTATCGAGTTGTTGCCGAGCGTGATCTTCGAGAAGTCGTACCAGTAATTAACGTTCTTGTCGGCCGAAACGTATCCGTTCGTGAGGAAGATGTCCTGGTCGCCGTCGTTGTCGAAATCGCCGAACTGGCTTCCCCACGCCCAGCCTCCGTCCTCGACTCCGACCGCGTTGGCGAGATTGTCGAACTTCACATCATTGCCCGAAGTCCCCTGGCGAGGGACCCACAAGTTGTTTCCCTGCAAGAGGATGCCGCGTTCCGAGATGTTCGATTCGTAGATCGCCAGGCGGCCGTCGTTCATCACGTCGCCGAAGCTCGCGTTCATTCCGCTCTTCGGCGCGAAGCCCACCCCTGAGTCCTCGCTCGCGTTTACGAAACGCTTTCCGCCGTCATTGAGGTAAAGCTCGGAGATCCCGTAATCGTTCGAGACGAAGAGGTCGGGATAGCCGTTTCCGGTCAGGTCGGCGGCCCCTGCGGCGAGCGCCCATCGGGTCGAGGATATGCCAAGTTCCTCACTGACCTCTTCGAACTTTCCGCCCCCGAGGTTTCGGTACAGGTACTTCCTTCCGCCGTTATTCGCGTACTCGAAACTCTCCGGCATTATCCGCGTGTTCTCGAGCTTCCAAAGATCTATGTCGGGCCGGAAGTAGCCGCCTAGAAAGATGTCGAGATTGCCGTCGCGGTCGAAATCGAACCATATGCCGGTGTTGAGGTTCGCCCACTCGGGGAATCCGGCGGTCTTGACCTCTTCGAAGGCCTTGCCCCCGTTGTTCCGGTAAAGCACGGTCTTGCCCCACTTGTAAAGCAAGAGGTCCTCGAAACCGTCGTTGTCGAAGTCGCCCCACACGGCGCCCATCGAAACGCCGGTCCCGTCCCTGTTGACGTCGGCGACACCGACGTCGCGCGCGACGTCGGTGAACGAGCCGTCGCCGTTATTGCGGTAGAGCGCGTTGAAACTGCCTTCGCCGCTGTTCGTCAGGTAAATGTCGCTCCATCCATCGCGGTCAAAATCGACGATCGATACGCCTGCGCCCATCGAGGCGATCTGCGGCATTATGTTGTTCAGCTTCGGATCGAGCGAGGGCGCTTTATGGACGAAATCGACTCCCGATTCCTTTGCCACCTCTTCGAAATAGAATCCGAACCTTTCAAGCGCCGTCTCGCGGTCGAACTCAGTCTCGGCGCCGCCGTAAAAGTACTCGATCGCGAACGGCACGCCGAGCAGCGCGAAGAAGAGTACGGTAATGAATGCTTTTCGAAAGGTCATTCTAAAGTGAGCGGTAAGCGGTCAGCAGTGAGCAGTCGGAAACTGGACACAGACAAACACAGATAACTCCAATCGCTTGTCCCCGCTGCAGAGATTCAGATAATTTAGCTGCTTACGGCGATACACGTCTATTTGGATTGCCGAAACTCGCCGCCAAAAAATCTCTGCGTTCTGCGCGTTCTCTGCGGTTCTATCTCTCCCCGCAGGGCGCCCCGGAAGGCATCCGGAGCCACATACCGCGTATGGAACCTCACCCAGTCGGCGCGGTTCTTCCTGTAAACCGGATCGTCCTCAAGCACCGTGGGCGCGCGCGAATAATCGTTCGTCGCGTGCGTCGGAAGAGGCAGTAAGGTCTTCGAAAACACGGAGTTAAGGTCGCCGTCCTTGATCCAGCCGTTGCCGATTATAACAAAGTCGCGTTTCCAGCCTTTTGGCGGATCGGGCAGAGCGGGGAAGCTCATCGCGAGTTCGTCGCCAGCGTTCGAGAGCACATAGCGGTCGTCCGTCTCTGCAAGAAGCTCGAGCACGTCCCCGAATCTCGTGTAGTATCCCTCGAGGTCGCGCCATTTCTGGGCGGTTGTTTTGATCCTTTGATAGTCGGGAATCTCGGGCGATGATTCGTCACGCTTGTTGATAACGGAAAAGCCCCTGTATCGAAGTTCGGCGGCGGACAGATCTAGTTCGGTGATCCTTGTCTCGTCTCCATCTTTTCCGACGGCCCACGAGAGCCTGTCCCAGAAGATCTCGAGCTCGGTCCTCAGCCTGATCCTTCTGTCCTTCGCGCCGGCCGGGAAGATGTCCGTGATATCGAGCAGGACGTTCTTCATCTTTCCGGCAGGGAAGCCCAGGTTCTCTTTCACCGCCTTCCAGCCGCCGTTTCCATCGGGGAGTTCAATGCTAAGTGATTTCGGAGGCGAGGGATTCGCCTGTCCGCGCTGGACGTTGATCGAGGCGTCGGTCGGATGCATCCAGCCCTCGCCGACGATCCAGAGCTTGCCTTCCCTTGGCGCGTTTTCGGGAAGCGTCAACTCGACCCAGTGGTCCTCGGCGACTCCCTGATACGTTCCGCGCTTTATCCCGTCGAGATATTCTTCATCGAGCTTCGATACGTTTTCGGAGACATCGCGGCCTCTGTGATCGACCGCTTTGGAGAAGCCGTTCAGCTCGCCGGTCGTGAAGACGTCAAGCGGCGGAAGCGGGATCGAGAACCGCTCGTCGGTGAAGATCTTGGTGCCTTCAGGGTGATCGACAGCGAGCAGGCGATAGTTGTCGATGTAGAAGCTTTCCCAGTACTCGCCGGTTATACGAAGCTCGTATTTGCCGTCCTTCGGCTTCAATGCCTCGCCCGGGACCTTGAACCACTCCTCGGTCTGGAGAATGCCGTAAGTGTCTTGTGCGTTGATCTTAAGCCCGAGCGCGGGGCTCCAGGGCGGCGCGTCCTTCACATGCTCGAACTTCTCTCCGTTCCACGCGAAAAGATGCGGGCACGAGCCCTTCAGACGCTGCTCGGCCTCGACGACCTGGTGGGCCTTCAGATCGAACTCCGCCTGCACGTATCCGTTCTGCCACACGATCCGAAGGACGTCCGCCGACGTATTCTCACCAAGACCGAAATGCACCTGAGGCGAAGTGATCAGGCGCTTCTGCGCGAGTAGCCCGGAACGAAGCTCCATCTCGCCGCCTATCCCGTACGAGTTGATCCTTTGGTCGCCCTCGGTCTTCGCCGCCTTCGGGCGAACGATCTGCCAGTGGTAGTTTCGTGAGAGTACAGTATCAAGAACTGCTGGTCTTCCCGCCTGGTCGAGGCCCACCAGTTCAATAACTCCATCCGAATCAATGTCCGCCGCATCCAGCGGCGCTACGTCTTTTTGCCGGGCCGCGTCATAAGGCATCGCTACGTTCGTTCGGTCCGGATCCTTGGGACTTTCGATCGCGAGAAAGAAGCGCCAGGGCACTGTTTCCGACGAGGCGATCAGATCAGGCGCGCCGTTGTTGTCTATGTCGACCGAAAGCAATTTGTCTCCCCCCCGAACACCGTCTCCAATCGTCCATTCTTCTTTCGTCATCGGCTCACCTCCCACAAAGGCAACGGCTCGAGCCTTCCCGTCGGAAATGGCAATTAAGGTCAACCCAGAAGCTGGATCCAAAGTCCCGACTGAGATGGCATCTGCCTTAAGTGTCGACCCGGTGGACATTTTAGAGAAGCTGCCGCCGCGCGAATTGGAATGGACAGTGATCTCATCTTGTGGAGAAAGAAAGGCGGCGTCGACATCCCCGTCTTCGTCGAAGTCGGCGAACACAAAGTCTGTGGCCTTTTCAGCACCCGAAAATGGTTCAGTCTTCGAGAACTTGCCTTCCGCCTCATTCCTAAGCACAAAAGGCGAGCTTTCCAAGGGCGCGAGCACTAAATCCAGATCCCCTTCATTGTCGTAATCGAACGCCCAAGCGCCGATGTAAGAATCGCCCGTAATCTCGGCCGGAAGTTCCGTGGCGGAGGTCACATCCTCATACGATCCGTCCTCCTTCTGTTTGAACAATCGAAATCCTTTCTCGGTCGCGAACGCTAGATCGATCCGGAAGTCGTAATCAAAATCGATCTGCGCGACCTGCTTTGGCGAATCGACGCTGACAGGGATCTCGGTGTCGCCGATAACCGTTTTGTCTTCCGTGCTGTACGCGACGAAAGGCTTCTCGCCGTCCTTGAACACGACAAAGGCAGTCTTGGCCTCGACATCGGCGACGCTCTTCTTTTCGAAAGTGATCTCTGTGTCGGCAGACGCGGGCTTGAACTCCGGAACGGGAAGGGAGAGAGGCTTCCTGATCAAACGTCCCGGGGCCGTGTCGGAAGCCTTGAACTCGGCGAGAGAAGACCGGTACTCCGGTTCGCGAAGAAGCACGTTCTTGAGGAAAGCGGTCTGCTGAGCCGCCTGGCCTGAGTTGGCTGAGTTTGTGAGTTCCGCGAGTTTGGTGAGTTGGTCCTTAATCTCCGATGGCCAGTTTTCCGAACGGTGCCGCAATGAATTGACAGATTCCTCCAGCGATCCCGAATTGCCCGTTTTTGCGGAGAGCCGTGCGATCTCGACTTCGAGAGCGAGATTCGCCGGAAGGTTCTTCTTCAGATCGTCTTTTAGTATCGCGAGCGCTTCCGAATCCTTGCCCTGCCTTTCCAATTCTTCCGCGATAGCGTACTGCGAGATGTGATCTTTCGGATCGAACTCGACCGCCTTCCTAAAATGTCCGAGCGCCTTCTCGGCGTCGCCTTTCGCGAGTTCGAGCTCGGCGAGGTTCGCGACGATGGTGGCATTCTCCGAGCCCAAGCCGTTCGCCTTCTCCAAATTCGAAGTTGCTTTCTCGAGATCGCGCTGGCGGAGATAAAGAACTCCGAGGTTGTTGTATGAAGCGCTTTCCGAAGGAGCGAGCTCGATCGTGCGGTTCAGTTCGGTGATCGCCCTCTGGTCGTCGCCGGCCTCGATCGCGGCTAGGCCTACGTAGAAGGACGTGACCGCGCCGGCGTATTCTTCCGAGCCCTGCTCGGGCACCCCGTCGCCGCACGACAGCGACAGAACCGCAAACAAAGCTGTGATAAGAATGCGTTTCATTGAAAGAAGAGAAACAGGATTGACAGGATATACAAGGACGTGTCCGTAGCCCAAGCGTCAGCGCGGGCTACGTCGGGAAGTACAAAGTTTAGGAGAGTGACGAACGTAGCCGATCTTTCTTTGAACCTGGAACCTGGAACTTTGAACTCTGACCGGTAGCCCTCCCTGATTGTCGGTCTTCTGACACGGACTGCCCATCATAGGTCGTGTGCACAAGTGCACACGCTAAACGGCTCGCTGTCGTGTGCACAAGTGCACTAAACGGCTCACTGCTCACCGCTCACTGCTCACTCAGTGATCCCGGCACAAATTCCCGCTTTTCTGCTCCTTCTTTTAAGTAATAGAACTTGTTCCCCGCGACGTCCCGGAGCGTCTGTGATTCGCCTCCCGGCCAGTGGATCGTCAGTTCGTCGATCTTTTCAGCGTCCCCCAACCCGAAGTGTACCCGGAAATCGCTCACCGAGAGATAGCTCTGCGCGCCCATCACCTGACGCTCGATCGTCCGGTCGCCGATTTTCGCCACAAGCCTCGCCCCGATCGCGTTCGTGTTCTTTCCGCTGCCGCGCAGAAGGAAGATCGCGAAGTTTCCCTTCTTCGCGGTCTCGTTGAACGCGATCTGAGCCGTGCCTCCGTTGTTGACGATCACGTAATCGAGGTCGCCGTCGCCGTCGAGATCCGCCGTCGCTAGGCCGCGCGACACCTGCACGTCCTTCAAAGCGGCGCCTGCTATCTCGCTGATATCCTTGAACTTGCCGTCACCCAGGTTCTCGTAGAGCGAGTTCGGCTGCGCGAATGTGATCGAATCCGAGCTCTTGTCTATGTTGTCCTCGATATGGCCGTTTGCGACAATCAGGTCCTCGTCGCCGTCATTGTCCGCGTCGAAGAAATCGAGCCCGAACTTCAATCTCTGCCTCGAAGAAGCCCCGATGCCCGAAGCGTCGGAGATCTCTCTGAAAAGAAGCGCCTTCTCCTGGCTGTAAAGCGAGGTGGGTTCCGCCTGGAAGTTCGAGACGACGATGTCTGGAAGGCCGTTGGAATCAACGTCCGTGAAATCCGCGCCCATCGAGCCTTCCGCCTGGCCGATCTCGCTGTACGCGGAGCCCGAAAGTGCGGCCATTTCCTTGAACTTTCCGCCTTCGTTGACCCAAAGGTGGTTCGGGTCCGAATCGTTCGCGACGTACACGTCCTCGTCCCCGTCCTTGTCGATGTCGCCGATCGCCAGCGCCAGTCCGTTGGCTTTCGAGGTGAAGCCCCACGCTTCGGTCACGTCGGTGAACCGCCCGTCGTCGTTCCGGAAGACCGCGTCGCCGTACGGCTCGTAATAGATCGGCGTCGTGTAAATCAGCATACGGTTGCGGTAGACCTTGTTCTGGTTCTCGGGAGTGAAATCGACGTACCTTACGAGGTAAAGATCCAGATCGCCGTCACCGTCAAGGTCCGAGAATCCGGCGCTTGTCGCCCATTCGCCGTCCGCAGACAAGCCCGAAGCCGAAGTCACGTCCTCGAATGCGGATCCGGTGTTCTTCAGCAGACGGTTGTCGCCTTCGTAGCTTGTGAGAAAGACGTCGGTGAAGCCGTCGCCGTCGAAGTCTCCGACAGCCGCGCCCTGGCCGTAGCCCGCGCTGACAAGCTTCCATTCGGCAGACTTGTCAGTGAACTTCCCCTTTCCGTCGTTGATGTAGAGCCTGTTTTCCGATCCCGCGGGTCTCTGATCCGTTTTCACGGCGCCGCTGTTGACAAGAAGAATGTCCGGCGCACCGTCGTCGTTGAAATCGGCGATTGCCACGCCGGACCCCATTATCTCGGGCAGGAGTTTGTCCTCCGTTCGCGTCGCGATGTGCTTGAAATCTATTCCGCTCGCCTTTGTCGCGTCCGCGAACTGAATGTTCGAGGAAACGCCCGGCGATTCCTGCGAAGGTTCGTTTCCGGTTTCGCACGACGCGGAAAGTATCGCCGCCAAAGCGGTTATGGCAAACAACAACTTGTTCATTGTGCAAGGCTTGCGGCCTTTTGCCGGACCGCTTCGGCTTTGTCGTTCATCCCGAGGCTCTTGTAGGAATTGAACTGATATTGCAGCAGGACGCTGCGTTCCGAAGGCGATTCGGCGCCGGCAAGAAGACGCTCTGCCAGGTCGATCACTTCCTGGTACCGCTTGTTCTCGTAAGCCTTTTCAAGTTCCAGCTTCTGCGCGACCCGGCGGGACTTGGCGAGTGTGCCCGCGGCCATCTTCTCCTGAAGATCGGCGACCTTCCGGCTGAGCTCCCGCGCCTTTTCCTCGTTGCCGAGAAGCCCGTAAACGCGGCTCAGCGAGTTGTTCGCCGAAATGTGATCCGGGTCGAATTCAATGGCGGTCTCGAGGGTCTCCTTTGCCTTTTCGAGCTCGCCCTGGTTCAGGTAGATCAATCCCCGGATCGAGATCTCGGGCACCATCTTCTTGTCGATGATCTCTTTCCAGACAGCGTCGAAGTTCTCCGCTGCACGGTCATTGTTCCCGAGTCTGAATTGGGTGAGTCCGGCGAGCCCGCGCAGTTCGACGTTGTTCGGATCCGCCTTTACAAGCTCTTCGAGGATCGGCGCCGCTTCGGCGAAGTTGCCGAGCTCGACATCGACTTTGGCGAGGGTCTTCTTGTCCTCTTGATCCGAAGGCGGTACGCCGTCTTCGATCAGGAGTTCCCTGAGCGCCGCCATATCGCTTCTGAAGATCAAAGCGTTTTTCATATGGCCGCGGAGAATTTCTGAATCGGGATACTTTTCGCGGAGTTTCTTGAGGGCTTCAAAGGTTTCGTTCGAAACGGTCTGCCGCTGGCGTGTTTCGGCGTCGATCTGCCGAAGAACGGCCTGAGCCTGAGGGTCGGCATTGAGCTCGGCATCTCCGGCGCCGGTCTGTCCCGTGCATGCGGACCACGCCGCGATCAACACGCAAAGGATCAGGGCGCAGAGGACACGCCCGTAACGATCGGATTTGGATGCAAGGTTCAACTTCGGCAGATCAGTCCCTTAGGAGCTGCTTCGCGATTACGAGCCTCTGTATCTCGCTCGTGCCTTCGCCGATCGTGCAGAGTTTCGCGTCGCGCCAGTATTTTTCGGCAGGATAGTCTTTTGTGTATCCGTACCCGCCGTGGATCTGGATCGACTCTTCCGCGACGCGGACTGCCGTTTCCGAAGCGTAGAGCTTGGCCATCGCAGAGCGTTTTGTAACGGTCGTTCCCGAGTCCTTCGCGGCCGCTGCCTGAAGGGTGAGCAGGCGGGCAGCCTCGATCTGCGTCGCCATGTCCGCGAGCTTGAACTGGATTCCCTCGAACTTGGAGATCGCTTTTCCGAACTGCTCGCGCTCCTTCGAATACTTCAGTGCCGCTTCGTAGGCTCCCTGCGCGATCCCGACCGAAAGAGCGGCAATCGAAATACGGCCGCCGTCCAGCACGCTCATCGCCTGAATGAAGCCTTCGCCCTCTTCGCCGAGGAGATTTTCATCCGGGACGTAGCAGTCTTCGAAAACGACCGACGAGGTCTCCGACGCACGCATTCCCAGCTTGTTCTCTTTCTTGTCGGACCGGAAGCCCTCCATCGACTTGTCGAAAATGAACGCGGAAATCCCGCGGTTTCCTTTCTCCTTATCGGTGACCGCGACCGCGACGCATACGTGGCAGGCGATCGCGTGAGTGATGAAGTTCTTCGATCCGTTGACCTTGTAACCGCCGTTGCTCTTGACCGCTGTCGTGCGGGTCCCGCTGGCGTCGCTGCCGGCCTGTGCCTCGGTCAGGCCCCAGGCGCCCCAGCTCTCGCCCTGCGCGAGCGGGACAAGGTATTTTTGCCTCTGTTCTTCGGTTCCGAAGGTGTAAATGTGGTTTGAACAGAGCGAGTTATGCGCCGCGACGCTAAGCCCCACCGATCCGCAGACGCGTCCGAGTTCCTCGATGATCGTCGCGTACTCGACATAGCCCATCCCCGCGCCCCCGTATTCCTCGGGAAAAATTATCCCCATCAGGCCGAGCTCGGCGAGCTGCGGACGAAGTTCGTCGAAGAAGTGCTGGTTCTCGTCCCATTCGAGTGCGTGAGGCGCCACTTCGCTCTCGGCGAACTCGCGGACGCTGTACTTGATCTGTTCCTGCTCTTCGTTAAGCTGAAAATCCATATGAAATTGATGATCGATCGGGGGGTGTGCCCAATAGATTATCAGAGAGGCGTTTCCAGCGAAAGCGGACTTCGGGCGAAGTCTTCAGGATGCGGAGGCGCGCTTGAAGTTGAGGAGAGTTGAGACCTCGCGGCGGGAGAGCTCGCGGAGCGCGCCGGGAGCGAGCGAGCTTATACGCACCGGGCCGATCGCCGTCCGCTTTAGCTTCACTACCGAGAAATTGATGGCGTCGAACATCTTCCTGATCTGCTGGTTGTGTCCCTCGTACAGGACTACCTCAAACCAGGCGTTTGTCTTCGTCGTTCGTAGGGGGATGATCTCGGCGGGCGCGGTGCGGAAGCCGTCTTCGAGAGTGACTCCGCGGCGAAGCACATCGACGGCGCTTTCCGGGGGGAGGCCCTTCACCTTTACTTCATAGCGCTTGGGGATCGTGCGGGTGGACGAGACCTTGTTCGCGAACTGGCCGTCGTTCGTGAGGATTATCAGGCCCTCGGTGTTGAAATCGAGCCTGCCGACGGGGTACAGGCGGCCGAAGTTCTCCGGGACAAGATCGGTGACGAGAGGACGGTTTTCGGGATCGGAGACGCTGGAGAGAAAGCCTTTCGGCTTGTTGAGCAGGATGTAGAAGTCCTTTTTCTGCTCGAGCTTCGGATTGATGAGCCTTCCCCGGACCTTTATGTGGTCTTTGGACGGATCGGCCTTCGTGCCGAGCTCCGTGACGACCTTCCCGTTCACGGTCACCTCGCCGGCAACGATCATTCGCTCGGCGGCCCGCCGGGAAGCAACGCCGGCGGAGGAGATCAATTTTTGGAGACGGACTTCCATAATGTGAGCAGTGAGCGGTAAGCCGTGAGCAGGCGAAAGTCAACGAGCCGCGATGCCGGGCAGGTCCCGACTCGACCAGATCGTTACCGTTTCGCTCAACACGAGAATGCCTAGAGGCGATTCAACAAACTTCGTCTTAGGCCGAAGGTCAATGCAAGGCATTCATCTACCTTGCGTTCGGCGCGCCCGTGCTCGGTCTCGTTAAGATAGCCAATACTGTACGCAATCTCTAGCTGCGTACTGACTTCGTTCAATGAGCCTATCGAAACACCAAGGAAGTGTCGAAACTGCTCTTTCGTACGATCGGCAGCTCCTTCGGCAATGTTTGAAGGTACGGATACCGCAGCGCGCCTGAGTTGTGAAGTTAATCCATAGAGTTCTTCGCGCGGGAACTCGGCCGTAAGTTCATAAATGTGCGTGACGAGATTCATCGATTTCTGCCACGCAAGCAGACTCTTGTGAGGTTTCATCTGTCATACGCCTTTTGTGGGAATCTCCAATTCGATTGGGACCTTGATACTAGGATATTTCGTCCGATTCGCTCAAGGGATAGTTTCAAGGTTTGAAGAAAGCGGGCACTTGACATCCAGCTTGGGTTCCTCGATTCTCGCTCACCGCTCACCGCTCACCGCTCACCGCTCACCGCTCACCGCTCACCGCTCACCGCTCACCGCTCACCGCTCACCGCTCACCGCTCACCCTACAAACTCTTCAAAATCCTCAATACTCGGCAATTCGGACAGGTCCTTCAAGCCGAACTGGATCAGGAAGTCGCGGGAGGTGCCGTACTGCATAGGCTTGCCGACCGTTTCCTTGCGGCCGCGGGAGACGATCAGGCGCTTGTCGAGGAGGGTCTTGATCGAGGATGCGGACTGGACGCCGCGTATCTCGAGTATCTCCGGGATCGTGACCGGCTGTTTGTAGGCGATCACCGCGAGCGTCTCGAGGGAGGCGAGCGAGAGCTTCGCAGAGGGCCTGGTCTTGAGGAATTCGCGGACCTCTTCGTGGTGTTCAGTGCGGGTGGACATCTGCCAGCCGCCGCCGATCTCCCGGATCTGGAGCCCGCTGTCGCGGCCGGCGTACTCGGAACTGAGCTCTTCCAGAGCTGATACGATCGGATCCTTTTCCTCGTCGAGTACCTTTGCGATCGTGCGTACGGAAAGCGGTTCGTCGGAGACGAAGATCAGTGCCTCGATGACGGACTTGAGCTCGGCGGGGGTGCGGGAGTTCCCCATCTTCGGCTCAACAGGATCCGGGGATTGGTTTGAAGATGTATCTGACATTTCCAGATCGAAATTCGAAACAACGAAAAGGATCGACAAAGAGCCGGATCGCAACGGTAGCTCGCGCTGACGCTTGGGCTTCGGACACGTTTCGCTTCGCTCAATGCGGGCGGGCCGCCCGCGCTCCAGTCAGACCCGTCAGACCCGATTGACTCGATAGACCCGACAGATCCGACCGACTCGAGACGCTCTTCGCTTCGCTCAATGCGGGCGGGCCGCCCGCGCTCCAGTCAGACCCGACAGACTCGAAAGCCCCGACAGACTCGACAGACCCGACAGACTCAAGACTCTGCCAGTTCCAGCGTGATGTCCCCGAACGTGTCCCTCTGAAAAAGCTTGACCGATTCGGTACGTACGATCTCGAGCACCGATATGAACGCCAGGATCAGCTCGCGTTTCGAGCCCATCTGTTCGAAGAGTTTCTGAAGGTTGAGCTTCTTCTCGATCTTCAGTTTCGCCCGGAGGTTGCGGATCATCTCCGCCAAAGACATTTCCTCGCGGTGGATCTCCATCTGGATCTGTTCCTTGTGGCGGTCCATTATCTTCTGGAACGCCTCGAACAGGTCGAACACCGTCGCGCTGATCTCCGGGTTGTTGTCGTCGGTCTCGATCGTCCCGCGCGTGAACACGGCCTGCTCGACGGTCGCGCGCGTCCAGAGCGATTCCGCGGCGAGCTTGAACTTCTGGTGTTCGAGAAGCCGGTCGACAAGCTCCTGCCTCGGATCTTCCGCCTCTTCCTCGCCCTCCGCGGTGGGCTCCTGCGGGAGCAGCATCCTCGACTTGATCTCGATCAGCGTCGCCGCCATCACCAGAAACTCGCCCGCGACGGCGATGTCGAGCCGCTCCATCATCCTTATGTACTCCAGGTACTTGTCGGTGATGCGGGCCACGGGAATGTCGAAAACGTTGGCTTCCTCCCGGCGGATCAGGTACAGAAGCAGGTCCAGAGGCCCCGCGAATTCCCCCAGTTCAAGGTGCAGCTCGTCACTGGATTCGCGGACGATCTCGGCCTGGACGCTCTTGAAATCGAACTCGAGTTGTTTTGTCTCAGTTTCTCTCATCGGCGGGACGGTCGCTATTGTAACTCACGCCTGTAGATTATGTAATCCACCACAGGCGGCTCGATGCCGTTCTGCCGGAGCAGAGTGAGCGCCTGTCCGCGGTGACCGGCGGAATGCAGAATGACGTGCGAGAGGATGTCGCGGAAGGTGTTGCTCACGGCCTCGCCGGCGCTTGTGAAGTAATCGGCGGACTGCCCGAGCCCTTCGTCGTCAAACCGGTTCAGAAGACGCTCGTAATTCTCCGCGTTCTCCATCGCAAGCGCGCTCAGATCGTCCGGTGTTGCATCCGGCCAGAAATCGAAGCCTGTCGAGTTCTTTCCGAACAAGCGCTCGTAGTATTCCTTCTCGGTAGTAAGCGCGTGCGACATCACACGAAGCGCTTCCGGGCAATCGTTCCTCTTCAGCACAGCGATCACGCGACGGTTCGCCCAGTCGTTGTGGCGGAAGAGAAGGGAAAGATGGTCGAGGGAATTCATTGGGGATCGTGAATCGTAAATCGTGAATCGAGCGCGCTCAGCTGCGTAGCGGCGTCGCCGTCCGGAACGTCGTTACGCGACTGCCCTGGATTTGTCGACGATCTAAACGGATGTCCGATAAACTTCAGCTTGTCGTGGGCCGCCCGCGGCCCGAACGGCTGGCGTGGTTCCGCGCTTTCGCGCGGCGCAAACTGAAGTTCGCGTTACCTCCGCAGCGCAGAGCGCTGCTCTAAACGGGACGCTCAAAAAATCTGCGTGGCCCCGGGCTTCGCCCGGCAATGCAGCGCAGAGCGCTGCTCTAAACGGGACGTTGTTTGGCGTTTTCCGATGTCTCAGTCCTCAGTCCCCAGTCCTTTCAACTCTTCCAGGCTGACATGCTGAAGGCTCGCCTCGTTCGTCGCTTCCAGCACGACCGGAGGCGCCACTCCCGCTTCATACGCTTCCTTCCACCGGAGCACGCACAGGCACCATTTGTCGCCGTCCTTCAATCCCGGAAATCCCCATTCCGGATGCGGCGTCACGAGGTCGTTTCCCGCCGCAACCGAAAACTCCAGGAACTCGTCGGTCACGATCGCGCAGACGGTGTGCCGCCCGATGTCGTTCGCGCCCGTCTTGCAGTATCCGTCGCGGAAGAATCCCGTCATCGGCGAAGTGCAGCAAACCTGAAGCTCGCCGCCAAGCACGTTCTTCGGCTTCGGCCTGTGTCCGTTCCCGTTCCCGTTTCCGTTCGTAAAGATCATTCGTCTATCCGTGCTCCTTGATCAGTTCAATGCCCTTGTCGATCGGCCTCGCCACCACCGCCTTGTTTCCGACCTCGACGATCGGGCGCTCGAGCAAAGACGGATGCTCTACGATCGCGTCAAGGACCTTGTCTGCAGGCGTTTCGGGCGAAAGCCCCAGTTCCTTGAACACCTTCTCGCGCTTGCGAAGGACCTCGAAGGGCTCGATCCCGGCCTTTTTCAAGAGCTTCGAAAGCCGGTTTTTGGTAAATGGATCTGTGAAATAGTTCACTCTGTCGAACTCGATGCCGTTCTCACGGAACGCATCCGCCAATTTGCGGCAAGTCGATCAGGTAGGCTTCTCGTAAACCGTTATCTTCTTTGCCATCTTTATCTTATGCCCATTCTTTCGTAAACGTTACGGAGCGTTTCCGAAGCGATCGCGGAAGCCTTCTCCGCCCCGCGTTTGAGTATCGCTTCCAGGCTCGCATCGTCGAACTCCCTTACTCTCGCCTGGAACGGCCTCAGGAACTCGACCGTGATCTCCGCTAGTTCCTTCTTGAAATCACCGTAGCCCTTGCCTGCGAAATGGTCCTCGCATTCTTCAGAGGACTTGCCGGAAAGCAGGTGGTAGATCGTAAGCAGGTTCGTGATCGCGGGCCTCGAATCGTCGAATGTTATCTCGGTGCCCGAGTCCGTCACAGCTTTCTTGATCTTTTTCGTGATCGTGTCCGGATCGTCGAGAAGAAAAATGCTCGCCGCCTCGTTCTCGTCGGACTTCGACATTTTCTTCTGCGGTTCCTTCAGCGACATTATCGCCGCACCGACCGGCGGAATGTACGGATCAGGGACGACAAACGTCTCGCCGAAGTCCCGGTTGAACCGTTCGGCCAGGTCGCGTGTAAGTTCCAGGTGCTGTTTCTGGTCCTGGCCGACCGGAACCAGGTCGGTCTGGTAGAGCAGAATGTCGGAGGCCATCAGCACCGGATAAGTAAACAGCCCAACGCTTGCCCTTTCTTCGCCCTTGCCCTTGTCCTTGAACTGCGTCATCCGCTCGAGCTCGCCCATCCGCGCGACGCAGTTCAGAACCCACGCCAGTTCCGCGTGCTCTGAAACGTCGGACTGAATGAAGATCGTCGAGACCTCCGGGTCGATTCCCGCCGCAAGATAGATCCTCGCCAGGTCCAGTGTCTTCTGCTTCAGCGTCGCCGGGTCCTGCGGCAATGTGACCGCGTGCAGGTTGACTATACAGTAGAAGCTTTCGTATTCGGTCTGGAGCGCGACCCAGTTCCTGAGCGCTCCCAGGTAGTTTCCGATGTGAAGCTTTCCCGTGGGCTGGGCGCCGCTGAATATGCGTTTTTTCATTCGTCAGATCAGTTGGAGCAGCGTGAACAGTGCGATCAGAAACGGCGTGATGATCAGACGGAATACTCCGAGATAAAGGAAGATCAAAAGGAGTATGAAGCCGAACTGCTCGATCATCTCCAGCACGGGCGAAAAGCTGTCCGGAAGGAACGACCCCAGGATCTTGCCTCCGTCGAGCGGAGGGATCGGCAGGAGGTTGAAGATGGCGAGCGACAAGTTCAGAAGCATAAGGTCGCCGACGAAGATCACCAGCGGATTGGTGCTCTTGCTGAAGAAGTCGATCGGCTGCACTCCCTGCGTCATCAGCACCTTTGCGACCACGACCCCAATGATCACGAGGATCATGTTGGCGATCACCCCCGCTACAGAGACCCAGAAGTTCGCGACCTTGTAATTGCTCCAGTTCCTTGGGTTTACGGGAGTGGGCTTGCCCCATCCGATCAAGGGGATCGAGCCGAGCGCTCCACCGATCGCGCCGAAAACAAACCCCGCGATCGGTATGAGCAACGTCCCGATTATGTCCGTGTGTTTGACCGGATTAAGCGTCACGCGGCCCAGCATATAGGCTGTATCGTCTCCGAATTTATGCGAAACCCAAGCGTGGGCGGCTTCGTGACACGAAACCGCCAAAAGCAGAACTACAAGGAAGATTACGAGGTGGCTAAGAAGCTCAGCGGTAAAGATGTCGCCCATCAATGACTCCGTGAAAGTATGAACGGCCGGAATGTAGGCCCGTCAGGCGCCCTTTCGGGCAGACCGGGGAAATTGTTATTAGACCTGAATTGTGCCATCCTTTTACGATATAACAAAGCCGTTTGGGGGATGATAGATGCTCAAATCGATACTGTTCGGAGGTGCTCCGGTGCACTCGGTCTCCGCCAGCGCGGGAATGGCCCTGCTCAGGATTTTCGCAGGGATCGGCCTGGCTCTGGGACACGGAATAGGCAAAATGCCGCCATCGCCCAGATTCGTTGAAGGCGTGGCGAATCTCGGTTTCCCGGCCCCTGGAGTCTTCGCCTGGGCCGCGGGCCTTTCGGAATTCGTCGGTGGCCTGTGCCTTGCGCTCGGGCTTTTCACACGGGTTTCCAGTTTCTTTATCTTTTGCACGATGTTCACCGCGGCATTTGTGCGCCATATAAATGACGGGTTCGACGGACAGGAAAAAGCGCTCCTGTATATGTTCTCGGCCCTTCTGTTCCTGTTTGCGGGTTCCGGAAACTGGGGCGTCGACGCGTTCGTCAGGGAGAGGACCGTCGCAGCGGAGTAAAGCGAAATGAAACACATCATCTGCATCGCCAGCGAGTTCAAAGGGAACGAGTTCCTTGAGGAAGCTCAGGCCGCGGACTGGCACGTGACGCTTTTGACCCGCGACGACTTGCGCGATTCCGCCTGGGCGTGGACGAGCCTGAACGACGTTCAGTTCGTTCCCAAGGATTCTCGCGAGGAAGAGTACCTGCGGGAGATAGTGAATCTTGCGGGGCGAAGGCCGGTCGATCACGTCGTCGGGCTCGACGAGTTCGACGTGCTGCCGGCCGCGAGGGCGCGCGAATATCTCCAGATTTTCAAGGGAATGAGCCGATCTCACGCGCTGCGGTTCAGGGACAAGCTGACTATGCGCTCGATCGCCTCCTCGAACAAGGTCCCGTGTCCCGAGTTCATCGGCGCCTTCAACGCCGACGCGATAAACGAGTACCTGGACCGCGTTCCCGCGCCCTGGATAGTCAAGCCGAGGACCGAGGTATCCGCTTTCGGCATACGAAAATGCTCGACGAAGGACCAGGTCTGGGCGGTTCTCAACGAGCTCGACAAGCGCCACACGTGGCGCGACCATCCCTCGAAGTTCCTTGTCGAGAGGTTCATCGAAGGCTCGGTCTTTCACGTCGATTCGGTGATCAAGGACGGCAAGGTCGTTGCGGAAGGTGTGAACGAGTACGGGACAACGCCATTCAACGTTGCTCACGGCGGAGGCGTTTTCTCTTCTGCGACGATCGGCTACGGCTCGAAAGAGCGTAAGGAGCTCGCTAAACTCAACAAGCGGCTGCTTGAAGCGCTCAACCACACGAACGGCGTCGCACACGCGGAGTTCCTGCGGTCCGACGAGGACGGCGAATTCTATCTTGTGGAGGTCGCCGCTCGCGTCGGAGGAGCGTATATCGCGAATGTTCACGAGCACGCCTGCGGATTCAACCTCTGGCGCGAATGGGGAAAGATCGAGACCGCGACGGAAGAGGCTCCTTACGAGCCGCCGAAACTGCACAAGGACTTTGCCGGTATCGCCCTCGCGCTAGCCAAGGATGAGAAACCGGACACTTCTGCTTACGACGACGAAGAGATCGTTTACCGGGTCGACAAGCCGAGGCACGTCGGGCTTATCTTCCACACGAAGACGCGAAAACGGCTGGAAGAACTTCTTGTCACCTACACGGGCAGGATCACGGACGATTTTCTCGCCGTCGCGCCCGTAAAAGAGAGGTACGACGACTGAGTATTTTCGAAGGAGACACCAGTGCCGCCCCAGCGCGGCCGCCAAACGGGCGGGATCCGGTCCCGGATCACGCCGATCCCCCTGACATTCTTAGCCACGACCTGAACCGCCATTTCCCCGAGCTTCTGAAGTTTGAATCGATCGCGGAAACCGAAAGGTCCGCCCTTTACGAGAAGATACGGCCGGAGGTCGAGCGGATCCTGAACGCGGTCGTGCGCGAGGACCTGGCGCGGCCGGAAACGGTGTCTGAGAGCGAAGAGATCCGCGCGACGGCTTGGAACATCGAGCGAGGCTCGTTTCTCGAGCCGATAATCGAGAGACTTGCGGGAGATCCCAGGCTCGCCGACCGCGACGTTTACTTGCTAACAGAGCTCGACCACGGAATGGCGCGCAGCGGCAACCGGTTTGTCGCCCGCGAGATAGCGCAGGCTTTGGAGCTCAACTACGCCTTCGCACCGATCTACATCGCGCTTCAGAAGGGAAGCGGCGTCGAATCGGAGGTCGAAGGCGAGAACACGCATTCGATACACGGGCTCGCGATGTTCTCCCGGCATCCGATGAGACGCGTTCACGCGATCCCGCTTCCGAACGGAAAGGACAAGATGAAGGGCAAGGAGAAGCGGCTCGGATATCTGCGGGCGCTGATCGCCGACATCGGTCATCCCGCGGGGACCTTCCGCGCGGTAACCCTTCACCTGGACGCACACTGCTCAAGAGAGCACAGGCGGACGCAGATGCGGATCGTGCTCGACCACCTCGAAACGCTTCCCGAACTCCCGACCGTGATCGGAGGCGACTGGAACACTTCGACATACAATTCGCAGAATTCCACGCGCGCGATAATGGGATACTGGCGCCGGGTGATGATGGGGCCGAAGCGGGTCGTTCGCGACCATTACCCGCATCCCGACCGTTACTTCGAGCGGCCTATGTTCCGGGACCTCGAGAAAAGAGGGTTCGAATACAAGCCGTTCAACGAGATCGGCGTCGGAACTCTCCATTACGATATGGAAAGCGTGGAGAAGAACACAAACCTTCGCGACTGGGTGCCGGAGTGGTGTTTTCCTTTTATTTTCTGGGCATCGAGACGCGTGGGCGGCAAGTTCTCGCTCCGGCTGGACTGGTTCGCGGGATCGGGGATCGAGCCGGTCGGCGAAATTCCTCCGAAAACCGTCGGCGAGCTCGTCGACGCGGAAGGGACGCCGCTTTCCGATCACGATGCGATCACCTTGGACTTTAGGCTTGCCAGAGGATAGACTTTCGCTTTTACGCGGTCTCAAGAGATCCGCACAGGGAGCAAACAATATGTCAGAAGTTTCATTTTGCCAGACGATCAGCTACAACGCCGACAACTTCGAATTTGAACCTGTCCAGCAGGAGAACGGCAACGCGACGGTCATCAAGTTCGAGATCGACGAGACGAAGTACAGCCCGGGCGATGTCGTGGTTGTCCTCGACGGCGAGGACATCGTCTTTCACGGGATCATAGGGAAGATCGAGGACGGGCACGGTTTCGCTTCCGATCCCAGAGGTTCGCTGCTCGCGGGAACGGTTCAGTAGCGGTACGGGTAGATCGATTCGAGGTTTTGGAGACCGTCTGAAAGGGCGGTCTCCTGGTTTTTCCGGATCTGAACTTGTCGTTTGCGTTATTAGCAATTCCGTTGAGTTCGGAGGTTGTCGTCGTCGAGGGCTAGCCGTCCTGTTCTTTAAGGGACTGAGAGACCTACACAAAGACCCTTTCCTCAAATTCGAAACCGCCGGACGCGCGAAACTCGACGACATTCGAGCATCTTGTACCGTAGATCGGCGTCTCGATAAAGATTGCCGACAGCAGTTTCTCTCTTTCATAGCCGATTCCCGTATCGGGCAAATCGTCGTCGTCGGCGAGGCTGCGATCGGCGAGCAATGCGAACATATCTTCCTTTCCGGCCCCACTCTCAAGCAGCGCCTCAAACTTTGCTTTCCCGCGCGACACCTTCGGCCAGGGCGTGTCGAGAAGATGATTGCTCAATCCGAACAATCCTGGCTCCAGTTCGGCGATTCCGTCTCCCCGGTTGGAAAAATAGAACAAACGGTGTTCTTCCTGACCGAACTCTCCGACCAGCAAGTTAAATCCCGTGAATTTGTCCCTGTTTCGCTCGACGCTTTCCAGGTAGGAGCGCGGGTCGCCGCCTGAGACAAGATAATCCGCCACCAGAGCGCCCCTCGAGAGCTCGCCGCGCTCCTGTCCCGGTTCGCGGTAATTTGTAACTGCGGCGATCTTCCCGTTCTTCGAGATCCCGAGCCAGGTGCCCCCGCCGACCAAGTCCCGGCCCGCGAAGACATCCGGTTCGTCGGGCCACCAACCCGCTTCCTTAGTCGGCCGCTCATAGAACTCGTCGCGGTTCGCGAGCAGCGTCAGCGGCGGTCTGCCCTCCTGACCAAATGAAAATAGGATCGTACACATCGCGGTTCAACGTGCCTCTCGGTGGAAACGGTTCGTCGATCATAACAATAACGTCCCGTTTCGAGCATTCGAAGGATGTCTCAATGGCAAAAAAAAACGCCGGGAAGGCTTTCGCCCGCCCGGCTTTAGTTTTCAGCAGGAAGAGAGCACCGCTGCTCTAGGAGTTCTTGTCGTAATTCTCTATGAAGTTCTTGCGGGACTGCGTAAGTATGCCCGGGTACTCGGGGTTGTCCCGAAGCGGATCGAGGTTGGGGTCGTACTTCAGCTGAAGATAGTGGATGAGCGAATCCTCTTCGGATCTTTGTAGTTCCTTGAAGGCCTCCTTCTTTTCTCCCAGAAGTGCGTAGACGGACGCCACGTCTGCCGAAGGCGCCAACGCTGCTTCATCCTTTGTTACATCGTGGAGAATCTTGCGCGCCTCGTTCTTGTTACCCTGTTTGGCAAGTACACGGCTCATCAGAAGCCTCGCTGTCTTCTGTTCAGGAGCACTTCTAGGAACCGCCCGCAGTTCCTGGATGGATTCCTTGAGCATTCCTTTCTGCTCGTAGATCTCCGCCAGGATCACGCGTGTCCACGTCATCGAAGGATCGAGTTCCACCGCACGCTTACCGAACTCAAGAGCCTCATCGGTCTGCCGGTTAAGCCGGAGAAGCCTCGCAAGGTTCAGGTTTATGACCTGCGAATGCGGATCGGCCTTCTGAGCCAGTTTCATCTCTCGGATCGCGCCTTCGAGGTTCTCGTCGACTGCGTACATCCACGCCAGCCGCATTCTGGCGGCGGCGTTCGTACCGTCGCATTCGATCGCCTTTTTCAAAAGGGTCAGTGCGCGCTCGGCATCGCGTTCGTACTGCGCGATCACGGCCAGTGCCGAATACGCCTCGGACGTTTTGGCGTCGATCGAAAGCGCCTTTTCGGCGTGGACTTTCCCCTTTCGTATCGCCTCGACCGACTCGATCGAATCTACCTCGTAGATCGCAGCGAGGGCATATGAATCGGCGAGCATCGCGTGCGCGGCCGCGAAAGTGGGATCGGCTCTTACTGCGTCGTTGAAGTGTCCGATCGCTTCAGCCAGGTTCTGCCCGGCGCGTTTGTTCCAGAAGTAAACACCTTTGGTGAACGCCTGGATCGCTTCCGGATCTCCTTTCTCAAGTTCGGTTGCTGCCGGCGCGGGCTTTCCGGATAGCATCGCCGTCAGCTTCGTCGCGACATCGTGCGAAACGGCGTCCTGAAGCCTGAAGATGTCGCTGAACTCGCCGTCGATCCGGTCCGCCCAGACGGGCGCCCGGTCGGCGATGCTGATCAGCTGTACGTTTATCCTTATCCGGTCGCCATCACGCTGGATAGTGCCCGTCAGGACGGCATCGACGCCTAGCTCGCGCCCGATCTCGACCGGCGAACCGCCGTTCGACGCATATCTGGCGACCGTCGAGGTAGGCGAGACCGATACGATGTCCTGATTCCCGAGCCTCGAGATCAGCGTGTCCGCGAGCCCAAGCCCCAGCTTTTCGTCTTTTTCGCCGCCGATCTGTTCGAACGGCAGGACAGAGATCGAACGGATGCCGGAAAGCCTGTCGGAAGAAGTGCTGCGCGTGAAGTATAGATACGCGGCCGCCGTAAGCACGGTGGATATCAGCGCGACGGCGATCGCCGGGCCCGCGAGCAGTACATATTTCCTGAGTCTGGAATGCGTCCGGGCAGACGGTTTCTCGCTGACCCTGAAAGCCGCAACGGCCGGCACGGCGGAAACCGAAGCTTCGGCGGACCTCGTATCCTTTGAGGCGGATTCCGCCGCAGACGGAGAATCGGCGTAGCTCTCGCTCACCTCTCCGGTAAACCGGTACCCGTACTTTGGAATGGTCTCGATGAATTCGGCGGAACTGCCGTTATTCCGAAGGGCCTTGCGCACCATATAGATGTGCTGCGCGAGGTTCGCCTCTTCGACAAAGCTCTCGCTCCAGACCTCGTCGAGTATCTCCTGCTTCTTGAGCATCCTGTGCCGGTTGCAGATCAGGAAACAGAGGATCTCGAAGCTCTTCTGGGTCAGGGGTACGTGCTCGCCGTCCTTCAGGAGAAGGCGGTTCGAGACGTCCAGGCGAAAACTGCCGAAATCGTAGTAGTGCGTCCTTGTAGCTGGATTGATCACCTAAACTCCGTAACTGCTGAAACCCGGCCGCTCCGATATCCATAAAACACCGCGCGGGCAGGTTCTGTGACAATTTGACCGGAACGGTATTTGGGTCAAACCCTTTATACCGGCCGGTGTGAAGTTCATTCCTAGCAGGTGATCCGCTGCAAACGCTGGTTACGGCGGCACAACACAGTACGGAACTGCAGGTGATAGTGTTTCGAACCGTGCTGCCAATGCCAAACTTTTGGCGTTTGCATCGAGATGGTCGCTGTCCCTCAAGGGGTTTGCCGGGCGGGAAAATTGGAGAAGGCGGTGTTTACTTCGATTGGAACGTATCGATGATTCCGATTATGAGTTTTTGAATGCCTTCGTTCCTCTTTCCTCTGTCGGTTCCCATGCGGTTCAGTAACTAATGTTGTGGCGTTTGATGAACGAATTCAGCGTCGAAGTCCTCATTTTCAAAAGCTTCGCAGCGTTCGCCTGATGACCTCTGGTGACTCGCAGGGCCTGCTTCACGAGATTGATCTCGTACAGCCTTGTCGCCTTGTAGAAATCGATTCCCTCCTTCGGAAAGTTGGTCTCGAAATTCCTGAAGTAGTGGTTGGTCTCCGAGTCTTTCAGGTTCTGAAGCTTGCTCACTGCCGTTCTCAACGAGGAAACGACCTCACCGAGCGCCATTATGCTTTCAGCCGATTCTTCGGCCTTGTTCCCGTTCCGTACCGCTAACTGACTCAAGATTGGGTTCATTTTTTCTGGCCTCCGTCATTGGTTATTACTTGGTATGGATAATGACCGGATTTCATTATCGGTCACAAGAGTAACCCTCTTCGTACGGGAAAGTCCTAAAAATCAAATCAATTGTTTTCAAAATCTCATAAAAAATCCGAAAAATCGCCCGCCTTTTCGACCAAAATAGCCGAAAAGGCGGGCGAATAAGGGTTCAGGATAGGCCGGCCTAGAAGATCAGCCTGAATCCGAACCTGACCGAACGCGGCAGCTGCCACTGGTTCGGCTCGTTGTACCTTGCATCCGTAGCGAACGGAGCGCAGCTGGCATTTGCCGCAGGACCGCAGGTCGAAAGACCCTGGTCGCCCCGGTTGTTCAATTCGCGGATCTGTGAGGAGATGCCTCCATTGAAGATCTGCTGAATGAACGCCGTTTCGTCCGTTACGTTCGGGAAGAACTGCTGGATGCTGCTCGCCGCGAGACCACCCGTGAACAGGACGGACCAGCGGTTCGTGACATTTTCTTCATTGAACAGGTTCAGGATGTCCATATCGAGCGCAAGTGTGAAGCGCCCGTCACGGCCGAACCTGTACTTATGCGTGACCGCGAAATCGGTCTGCGTGAAGAAGTCAGTCCTTCCGAGATCGCCCCTACCGTTCAGGAACGTGTTCGCCGCGTAAGCGCTGACCTGCGTCGAAAGCGGCGTTCCGCTCTGAGCAAGGAAGAAGCCCTTGAACTCGGTCGTGTTGCCGCTGCCGGCTCCCCATCCGAGGTTGTACCCGGCGTTCAGCTTGAAGATGTGCGGCCTGTCGGTCGCAAGCCTTCCGTCGTCGGGCTCGCCGTCGGTCGTGAAGCCAAGGAATGGAATATCGAAGAAGCGGTTGACGTTCGGCGAAGAACGGCCGTTCTCGTCGGAGCTCGCGAGGCCGGAGTAGTTTCCGTACAGGCGGCTGTAAGTGTAGCTTCCGTTAGCGAACCAGTTGTCGCCGAACCGCTTGTTCACTTTCAGCTCGAGGCCGTCGTAAACGCGCTTCGCTTTGGGTGTCGGCGGGACTCCCGGGAAGAACGGCTGGGCCGTGATCCCGAAACCTGGGTTCGCGATGAAGAACAGCTCGTTCTGGTTCTCGTCGAAAACGCCAACGTCCTCGATCGTGCGGTCGATCTGCTTGTGCACGAAACGGGCTCCGATCACCCAGTTGTTGCTGAGTTCGAACTCGGTACCGAGGTCCAGCGAGCTTTCGCGGGCCGCCTTCAGATCGGGATCGACGCGGTTGTCGCTCGGATCGTTGGAGGGAACGCGAAGGTCGACGTTAAGGACCTGGTTCTGAAGGATATAGTTTCGCGTGTAGAACGTGTAGTCCGGGTTCGAGGCAAGCAGCGGAACGTAGATCCTTCGAAGGATGTCGCCGCCGAACGAGCCGCGGGGAAGTTCGTACTTGAACCGGTCGTAGAACCAGCCGTATCCTCCGTAGATCTTCCATCTTCCGTCGCCCAGTACGTCGAACGCGGCGCCGATCCTCGGTGCGGGCTTGTCGCCCCAGCCGAAGACGATCGGGATGCCGGTGTCGGAGAACGACGGAACGTCCTCTTTCTCGATCCTGAAGCCGGGATTGATCGTCAGACGCCCGATCGTGAAGCTGTCCTGGATGTAGAGCGCCTGGTTCTTGCTCGAGGTGTTCCCGTTGGTACCGAAGTACTGGAGATAGACGTATCCGATCTCGCCCGGCCCGCCGCCTACGCCGCGTTCCGTCGAACCGTAGAACAACCTGATCTCGCCCGGTCCGCCGATGGTGGAGTAGCCGTTGGCAACGTCGTTGCTCAGCCTGTTCAGCTGATAGCCGACCTTCAGGCTGTGACGGCCGCCGAGCGCATTGAAGATCGCTGTGGCGTCGGCGTCGAATGTAAGTCGCCGCGAGATATCCCGGTCGATACCGAAAATGGTCGGGACGCTGGAGAACCCGCTCGAGCAGGTACCGCCGGGCGTCGTGCCGGGAACGGTGGTATTTCCGAGAATGCAGCGCACCCTGTCAACTGCCGGGATGCCGTACGAGCCTAGCCTTTCATTCAAAGCGCTCTGGCCGAACCTCGCCGAAAGTATCCAGTTGCTGTTCGGTGTCCAGGTGCCTCCGAAGTTGTATATGTTGCTGGAACGCCTTCCACCGAGTTGGCCCAGGAACGCGCTTCCCGAGGTGACTCCGTCGGTCGGCACGCCGCCCGCGAGGCCCGTGACGGCATCCAGGTCGCCGTGGACCCGGATCGGGTTGTAAGTGTAGCTCGCGTTCAGGTTAAGTGTGTCACCCAGCTGCGAATCGAGCCTTATGAAACCGTAGTCCCTGCGCTCATTGCGCCGGTACTGTTCGCGCTCGCCTCCCGGATAGAGCACGTCGCGCTCGATCTCGAAGCTTTGAATATTGTAAGCGCCGAAGAACCAGAGCTTGTCCTTTACGATCGGCCCGCCAAGAGAGGCGCTCGGGAAGAAGTTCGTGTACTTGTCGCCCGGGAAATCGCGACCGCCTTCAAGTGTGGTCAGGCTCGTCGAACTCGGGATCAGGACGTTCGGCTGTTCGATGTTGCGGTTCTCGATCGTGCTGAGCGTCGATACGTTGGTCGGATCGATGAACGCGTTCGCGGGCTCCAGAGCGCTCGTCTGGAACGCCATCCCGATGTCGCCGTTGAACTCGTTCCCTCCGCGCTTCGTCACCAGTGTGATCACGCCGCCCGTCGCACCGCCGTGCTCGGCCTCGAATCCTCCCTTCTTCACCTGAACCTCCTGGATCAGCTGAAAAGGAAGGTTGTTGTTCGAGTTAAGCTGGCCCGTTCGGAAGTTCGTGACTTCCTGGCCGTCGACGATGAAAGTGTTCTCGGCGCCCGATGATCCGTCGATCTGGATGCCCGCGCCCTTGCTCTCATTTTGTACGCCCGGCGTAGTCTGGAGGACCGAGGTGAAGTTGGTTCCCTTGGGGATCTCTTCGAACCTCTTTGCCGTGATGTTGTCCTGGACGCGGCTTGAAGTAGCGTCAATGGCGGCGACATCGCCGGTCACGGTGACCGTCGCGGTGGCGCCGGCGGGCTGGAGCGTGAAGTTGACGGGAGTAGCCTCTCCAAGGGTTACCGTCGCCGTCGTCTCACTGCTGGCCGCGAAACCCTGGGCCTCCGCCGTCACAGTGTAGTTGCCTGGCGGGACCGCGAGCACCCGGTAAAAACCGGAATCGTTCGTCTGAACGGTCCTGCTGAACGCGTTTCCGCGAATGACAACGGTTGCGTTCGGGATGACCGCTCCGGTGGAATCAGTGATCGTTCCTTCGAGCGATCCCTTTGTTTCCTGAGCGGTAACCGCTGAGGCCAGCAGGACGGCGAAAGCCGCTGCAAGCCCCAAGTACCTGAATCTCTTAAACATAATTGATGTACTCCTATGTAGGGATTGACCCTCTGTTCGGAATCCCCGCGACCGGACCCCTAGAATTGCCAAGGGTTGCCGTGCCGCCGGGCGCAGAGGACGCGTCGTAAGAGACCGCAACTTGCAACCCATAAAAGGGCCTGAATTTATCGGAGTACCAATAAACTGTTGTAAAGAGGGGTATTCACGGCACCGTGGAAGCGGAGCAGTTTAGGATTAATTGAGAAAGATTTTAGAGAGAAGGAGTGAGCGACGGCACGTGCTAAACATCGTTGATATTCAGTTTAGAAAAATCCCCGAATTTCGGAAAAACCGTTGGAAAATCTCGGATTTGCACGGCTTAATGGATTATGGACACGTCACTTGACGCTCATCCAGTTGACCCCGGTCCCGATCTCGACTAGCAGCGGGACATCAAGCTCGGCGGCGGACTGCATCTCGCGCTTGAGTATTTCCTTTGCCGTATCAACCTCTTCAGTGGGAGCCTCGAGCAGGAGTTCGTCGTGCACCTGCATCAGGATCCTTGTCTTAAGGCCCGCATTGCCGAGGGCCTCGTCCACCTTTATCATCGCGATCTTGACTATGTCTGAAGCAGTACCCTGGATAGGCATGTTGATCGCTTCGCGTTCCGCTCTTGAACGGACGGCGAAGTTCCGGTCGTTGATCGAAGGCAGGTACCGGCGGCGGCCGAAGATCGTGGCGACGTAACCCTGTTCGCGTGCGAGCAGGGGTGTTTCGTCCATGTACTTCTTGATCCCTTTATACGTCTTGTAATAATTGTCGATGACCTCGCGCGCTTCGGCCTTTGAGATCCCCACCCTTTGCGAGAGGCCGAAAGCTTCGACCGCGTAAGCGATACCGAAATTCACGATCTTCGCGAGGCGCCGTTTGTCGCGCAGTTCATCTTCCGTCTCCGCGCCGAATATAAGGCGGGCGGTCTTCGCGTGCACGTCCTCTTCATTCCTGAACGCCTCGAGCATAACCTCGTCCTGCGTGATGTGCGCCAGGATACGCAGTTCGAGCTGGGAATAATCGGCGGAGATCAGTTTGCAGCCTTCGTCGGCGACGAACGCCTTTCGTATCTGGCGCCCGAGTTCGGTCCTGATCGGAATGTTCTGCAGGTTCGGGTCGGTCGAGCTGAGCCTTCCGGTCGCGGCAACCGTCTGATTGAGCTTGCCGTGGATGCGGCCGTCCTCGGCTATCATCGACGGCAGCGAATCGGCGTAGGTGGATTTGAGCTTGTCGAGCTCGCGGAACTCGATAATGTGCGTCGCGATCTCGTAGTTCTCGGCGATCTCCTGCAATGCGTCCTTGCTTGTCGAGATCTTGCCGGTCGGCGTCTTGTATTTCGTCTCGATGTTCAGGTCCTGGAGGATCTCGGCGACCTGCTTCGGTGAGTTGATGTTGAATTCCCGGCCGGCCAGCTCGAATATCTTCGCGCTCAGTTTCTCAAGCTCGCTTTTCAGAAATTCCGACGACTCCTTCAGTACCGAAACATCGACCTTCATTCCGGCCATTTCGATCCGGTACAGGATCGGGATCAGCGGCAATTCGATCTCGTCGTAGATAGTGTTCAGCGCCGCGGAATCGATATCTTCCCGAAGCCTGGGCGCGAGCTGGAGAACGAAATCCGCGCTTTCCGCCGTCCTGTACTGGCTTTCCGTCCATCCTTCCGGAATGTTCTGAAGGATCTCCTGTTCGAGCGTCTGCTGGGCCAGTGTCCGCAGTTCGTAGTTCCTGCGGCCCGAATCGATCAGGTACGCCGCTACCATCAGGTCGTCCTTCACGGTCACGGGCCTGATCCCGGCCTTCTTCAGCACCGCGAGGTTCGCTTTGTAGTCGTACGTGCTCTTGGAGAGATACTTGTTGGCGAGAATGTCGCCGAGCCCGGAATACGCGGATTCGCGGCCTTCCTTAAATCCCTCGATATCGATGTAATACGCGCCGCCGCGCCTGGTCGCGATCGCAAGGCCTTTCGGAGGCTTTTTCTCGAACGAGCCCGCGTTCTCCGGCGAGTCGGAATCGTCGACCTCGAAGCTCCAGTTCTCGATCTCGAACAGTTTCCTGACGAGGCCGTCCAGTCCTGCGCGGTCGTTTATCAGCTCGTACTTTCGGTCCAGCGTTTCATCGCCTTCTTCTTCAAGATCCGAGAACAGCGGGGCGCTGTCGGCGAACTCGCGCGTCAGCGTGTTGAACTCAAGCTCGCGAAACACTTCGTACGAGGCGGTCCGGTCCGGATTCTTTAGGCGGAGCTTGTTGAGATCCAGGTCCACGGGCACTTCGGTGTGGACCGTCGCGAGCTCAAGCGACTGTCTTACAAGTTCGGCGTTGTTCTGGAGGCTCTCGCGGTAGGTCTTGTGCGAGATCTTCTCCGCGTTCTCGATCGCCCTTTCAGCCGATCCGAACTCCTTGATCAGCTTCAGCGCGCCCTTGGCGCCAATCCCCGGAGCGCCCGGAATGTTGTCGACCGAATCTCCCATCAGGCCCAGGTAGTCGATGATCTTGTCCGGCGGGAGCTCGAACTTCTTCTTTACCCACGCCTCGTCGCACCATTCGACCGGAGGCACGGGGACCTTCCGCCGTATGTTCTGAGAGTTCTGGCGAAGACAGACAACATACGGATCGCTGACGAGCTGGCAAAGGTCCTTGTCGTTCGAGACGATGACGGCCTTCATCTTCTCCTTCTCGCACTGTTTCGCGAGCGTTCCGATAATGTCGTCCGCCTCGTATCCGGGCATCTTCAGGATCGGGATGTTCAGCGCCTCGCAGACCCTTTCAATGAACGGTAGCTGCTGTGCGAGATCGTCCGGCATTTCCTCGCGGTTCGCCTTGTAGTCCTCGAAGGACTCGTGCCTGAATGTCGGGTCCGCGGTGTCGAACACGGCGGCGATAAAGTCCGGCTGTTCGTCGGCGATGAGCTTGCGGATCATGTTCGTGAAGACGAACACCGCTTGTGTCGGAAGCCCCTTCGAGTTCCGCATCGGTTCCTGGTTCCCGCCGAGCGGCGCGAAGAAGGCCCGGAAGATATGCGACATCGCGTCGATCAGAAAGACGCGTTTTGTGGATTCGTCGGTCATCGGAGTAATGAGTCTGAATAATAGTTCAGTTGCCAGAGTGTCTCAAGGTGAAGGCCGGAAGCCCGCCGCCCGACCCGACTTTTCCGTAAGCGGGTTGTTATCCCCGACAAAGGAGAATTACTATTGGACCCGTCCGCTTCCGGATCTTCGGCAGAAATTTCGTAGTTGCCTATGAGCGTTGTCTTCAGATACAGCTCCGGTGAGTTTCCGGCGCGCGTCCTGCGCTCCCGGACGGTGGGCGGCTTCGTCTGCACGGAAACGAACTACCTGCCGAAGCAGGCTATAGGAAACCATTCGCACAACACGGCCGGACTGGTTGCGGCTCTCAAGGGAAGCTTCACGGAAAGGCTTGGGACCCGGCAGATCGTATGCGAGCCGTTGTCACTCCTGTACAGATCCCCCGGCGACGTTCATTCGGACCTCTTCGGCGATTCGGGCGGCAGGTGCCTGACGATCGAAATACCGCGTGTTCGGATCGAGGAGATCATAAACCACGTGCCCGACACGACGGTGCTCCTAAATGACGCGCCGACGTCCCTTGGTCCCGCAGCGCTCCGTCTGTACAGGGAATTCCGCGATGAGGACCGCGTTTCCCCCTTGGCTCTGGAGGCACTGATCCTCGAATTGATAGCGGGCTTCTCAAGGAGATTCCTGAAAAAGAGGACCGGGAAGGACGAAAGAACCGCGATGCGCGCACGTGAGTTCATCTACGACCGGTGGATCGATGGCCTGACTCTCACGGGTATTGCCGAAGAGGTCGGCGTCCATCCGAGCCACCTTGCAAGGGTGTTCCGCGAAGAGTTCGGGGTCACGATAGGAAAATACATACGGACCCTTCGCGTGAGGGCCTCCGCCGAGCAGCTTTCGACAACCGAAACTCCCCTGGCCCGCATTGCCGCCGATTGCGGATTCTCAGATCAGAGCCATTTCTGCCGCGAGTTCAAGAGGGCTACAGGGCTCACGCCGCTCGAATACCGCCGGTCGTCAACGGGCGGGCTAAGCGCGTTCAAACGCTAATTCTATTCAATATGCGTCCGGAAACGGTATGTATCGTAGGGATATGAAATACCCGAAATTCATTCCGGCCGCGCTGGCTTTGGCTCTTCTTTTCTCCATCCCGGTCGCTTCGCAGAAAACCGCCGAAGCGGATCCGGCACTTCTTGAAAAGCACCTGGACCCGATAGCCGCGGACCTTATGAAACGGCTGTATGCGCCGGGAATGGCGATCGCGGTCGTAAAGGACGGAAAAGTGATCCTCAGCAAGGGGTACGGCTTCGCGGATGTCGAGTCGAAGAGACCGGTCGATCCGGACACTACTATTTTCCGGATCGGGTCCATAACGAAGGTATTCACCGCCAACGCCGCGCTTCAGCTCGTCGACAGCGGGAAACTTGATCCGGACAGCGATGTCGGCGCTTACCTCAGCGATTTGAGGATCCAAAAGGACCATCAACAGAAGATCACGATCCGGAATCTGCTTTCGCACACGGCCGGGCTTGACGAATTCAGCTCCGGCAGAAGGGCGGCCGCCCCCGACGGCGTCGAACCCCTCGACGAGTTCCTCAGCGACCGGCTCGTCGCTCGCGCTCTTCCCGGACAAAGGATCAGCTACTCGACCTACGGGATCACCCTTGCCGGACACATCGTTGAGAGGATCAGCGGCGAACATCTAGGCGAGTACTTCCTTGAGAACATCTTCGAACCGCTCGAAATGAGGCGTACGAACCTTGGTGCCGTCCCTGCAGGACGGGCGGCGGACCTCGCCGTCGGCTACACGTTCAACGGGCAGTACAATGTGCAGGACTTTGAGTACTTCCACACATACCCCGCGTCCGATATCAACAGCACTGCGAGCGACATGGCCCACTTCATAATTGGCCACCTTGGAAACGGAAGATACAAGGACACCCGCTTCCTCAGCGAGAAATCGGCGGCGCTGATGCACAAGGCGCAGTTCAGGAACCATCCGAAGCTGCCCGGGTGGGCGCTCGGCTTTTACGAAACGAATGACAACAACCTAGAAGGGATCGAGCATGGGGGAAGCATGGAAGGCTACGCCGCCCTGCTTTACCTGCTGCCGGAAAAGGACCTGGGGATCTTCGTCGCTTCGAACATAGAGCAGGGCGCTCTGATGGCGGGAATGAAGAACACGGTGCTCGACTATTTTTATCCTGTCGGTTCGACGCCGGACGATCCAAAGCAATTCGAGGCGCTCCGAAAGTTCGCCGGCGAGTACCGGTGGGATGTGTATTGCCACACGTGTTCGGCAGAGACGAGGGGTTTCTTTCCAAGGCCGTTCAGCGTGACCGTGAACAACGACGGAACGCTAGGTTTTCTCAATCGCCGCTGGAAAATGGTCGAACCGATGGTCTTCAAAGCGATCCTGAATGACGACCGCGAGATCTTCTCCGTATTTGAGGAAGATGAGGACGGACGGATCGCGTATCTGTTCAATGGAAGCAACGCCTATGAGCGTGTTCGCGAGTAGGTAAGCAGCCCGGATTATAATGCCAGCGACCAAGCGGCCGGAATGCCCGCGGCCCCTGCTCCGGCGGTCCGATTCGAGCCTGCGAATCGGCCATCGTGTTCGGCCGATATTCGTTTGACACCCCTTTCGGCGTACGCTATCCTAACCGTTCGTTTTCGCGCGTCGAGACGAAATATTGAAAATCCGGATAGCCCGTCCGGGACCGTTCGGAAGGGCAAGTTCGCAGGCCCGATCGGCCCTGCGAGACTATGCGACCCGTTCGTCTAGGGGTCTAGGACACCGCCCTTTCACGGCGGCAACACGGGTTCGAATCCCGTACGGGTCGCCATACAATTTATAGGTCGGTTCGAATTCGCCTGCTTGCCGGGCGAATTTGTATTTTAAACCCGAAACCGGAAGGCAACCATCATCGTTGGACAGGAACGCATCAAAGCCGATTTTCGATGGGGCTTCATAATGAAAATTCTTAAGAATATCCTTGCGCCCGTACTGGGCCTGATGATGGTTTGCGCCGCGTTCGGCCAGTCTGCCGAGCGTGAGACCGACACCGTGATGGTCCTGCCGTTCGAGAACGGTTCGGGATCTGAGTTCAACTGGGTCGGCGAAAGCATCGCGGATTCGCTGACCGATCTTCTGAAAGTGCCCGGTCTGGGCGTTGTTTCGAATCAGGAACGGAAGATCATTCAGCAGCGTCTGAAGATGCCGCCGAGGGTTCTGCCTTCGGTCGCCGCCTCATTGAAGCTCGCCCGCGAGGGCGGAGCAAACCTTCTGATCGTCGGCCGGTACAACGTCGAACCGGAGAAGGACGATGTAGCGGCGAGCATTACGATCAACGCGAAGATCATCAGCGTCAACGAAGGCAGGTTCCTGAGCGAGGAGTTTCCGGACGGTTCGCGAAAGACCCGCGAGATAGTGCTGCTCGACGCTCTCGGCAATCTACAGTCTCTTCAGGGCCAGCTTGCGTATCAGGTCCTCTATCAAAGGGACAAGGCACTTGAGTATCCCCAGAACCACTTCATCGAGCTTGCCGCGAAGGTGCCAGCAAGAGCTTTCGAGGCATACATCAAGGGTCTGCTGACACCCGTTCCCGATTCCCTTACGCGAGCGAACTACCTTAAGAACGCGGTCCGGATCTTCGCCGAGGAAAGCGAAGGCGGGGTATATGCCGATGCTGCGGTCGAACTCGGCCACCTTTATCTCGACGCAAAGAACTACGACGAATCGCTGATGTACTTCGCGCTGGTTCCTTCCGAGAGTCCTCTCTATCCGGAAGCGGCTTTCTATTCAGGCCTTGTGCGCTGGCAGGAAAAGGACTATGAACAGGCACTCGCCGTACTCAGCCCTCTTGCGCAGGAGCTCAAGCTGACAAGCGTCTACAACACGATCGGGGCGATCGCGGTCGAAGCGGCAAGGCGCGAGAAGAAGGATGACAAGAAGTCGGCCAAGTTCCTTTCGGACGGGATCGGATTCCTGGAACGGGCCGCCGAGTCCGAGATCGGCGGTACGTCGGCGACCTTCAATCTGGGGTTTGCGCTGATGCACAGGGAAGAATATATGCTCGCAGCAGATCACTTCCGTACCGTTCTTGATGAGAATGCGAACGATGGAGAGGCTCAATTCCTCCTCGCCAAGTCTCTTGAGAAGATGGGCGAGACGACGGCTGTCGCAACTGACGACCGCGCGAGGAGGCTTCTTGCCGCCGGCAACCGCTATGCGAACCTCGAAAGCGAATGGAAACGAGGGAGCCTGGACAGCGTCGATCTCCGCGTCCAGTGGCCCACGAGAAGGGAATTTGTGAGTGTGGTCTTTGTTCGCGACAAGGGTCCGGCCGGACCGAGGAACGTACCGAACGAAACGGAAACGCTCCTGGCGTCTGCGAAGAGCCACTACGAGGCCGGGCGCGACGAATCGGCGATGGAGGTGCTACGGAGGATCCTGGTCCAGGAGCCCATGAGCGCCGAAAGCTATCTGCTGCTTGGAAAGATCCACCTCCGAAGGGGAGATGTCGAACAGGCGCTCAGCTCATTCAAAACCGCGCTGTTCTGGAAGAACGGTCTGGTCGAGGGCCACGTCTACCTCGGAAGGATCTATATGCAGAAAGGCGACTGCCTTCAGGCGAAGAACTATTCCAGGTCCGCGCTCGAGATAGATCCGGACGACGAAGAGGCCATCGCTTTGGAGAGGCAGGTCGAGAGGTGCTCGAGATGATAACCCATATCGTGTAAAACTCGATCTTCAACGATCCGACATTGGACGCCCGGCGCGAAGCGAGTTCGCGAGGCGTCCTTTTCTTATTCCGTATCGGCAAAGGCACCCCGGGCTACCGTCCGAACGGGCCATCCCGGATCCGCCCTATGCGCATTCCCGTTTTTGGCACGCAGAGTGCAATAACTTCGACCGGCTAGCTTGACAGAAATGATCAAGACCCCGCCGCCATCACTTCTCCGAGCGTGGTTTGCCACTGCGCTTGACCACCTTCCGAGCGTTCCTTCAGTTGTCCTTCCTTTTATGAGCCTGGCACCAAAAGCCAGGCTTTCCTCCTTTTAAACACCATATTACGGAATATGTTAGCGTTTGCGGGCTTTTGTCGTTCAGTTTGATCTACGGCGCACTCTCCCAAGGATCCGTCGGCGGCGAGTGGAGCAGATGATTGCTCGTTTGTAATGCAGATGACAAAAAGTGGCACGAATCGGATGACAAATTTTGAGTTTGTCACTCATTTTGACAGGTCATATCAGTCTGATCGTGTCAGTTTGAACGGATTACCCGGCACCCGGATTTTGTTAGAATTGGTGCGTGGGATTTTTTAGAAAGTTTTCAGCACCCTTGCCAGGCGCGGGGGCGACTGCACTTGCGGCAGGATCTTCAGTGTTGCTTGCGGCGTCTTTTCCCGACATTGAGATCCCGGCGCTGGCCTGGTTCGCGTTCGTACCTCTTCTGATAGGGCTCGGGTTTGAGAAGGACAAGTCCCTATCGCCGTTCCTGACCGGCTGGCTGTTCGGGACGCTTTTCTTCTTTTTCACGTGCTGGTGGCTGACCTTCGCTCCGATCACTTACGCCGGCTTCCCGGTCATTCCGACCTACCTTTTGTTGCTGGGCGTCAGCGCGGCCGCGGGGATCTTTTCCGGATTGTTCGGTCTTGTCTACGCGAAAGCGAGAAAGGCGTTCGGTGTGCCCGCCGTCCTGTCGGCGCCGTTCATATGGACCGCCTTCGAGTTCGCACGCTACTGGATCACTGGCAACAACTGGAACGCGGTCGGCTATTCACAGGCTTTTAACCCGGGACTCATACAGAACGCGTCGATCGGCGGAGTGTATCTGACGGGCTTTACGGTCGTCCTTTCCAGCACGCTGGTCGTCTTTGTTATTGAGGCCGCAAGACAGATGCGCACGGACGAAAGCAAAGCTCCGAAGGCCGCGATGGGGTTTGCCGCAGGGCTCTTGATCGTGTCGGGAGGGCTGCTGGTCATCCCCGGAGTCGAGCTTTCTGTCCGTGCGGAGAGGCCGATCGTTTCGGAGATGATCGCCGTTCAGCCGAACGTGCCGATGGCGGGACTCGACTTCTCAAAGTGGAGGGCGCTCAGAAAGAGGCAAACAGACCTTGCTGAATCGAAGCTTGACGCTATCGACGAGCGAGAAAGGCCCGTCACGGTCGTGCTTCCGGAATCGCCGATGAACTTCCAGTACGCGCTCGATCCAGAGTTCCGCTCGTTCATCGACGGATTCGCAAAGCGCAACGACGTCTCGGTCCTGTTCAATTCAGCGGAACCCGATCCTGCGCGCGAGCGCGGATTCTTCAACTCGGCGGTTCTTGTCGGACCTGGCGGAGGGATGGTGAAGCAGTACGATAAGATCCACCTTCTGCCGTTCGGCGAGTTCGTGCCGCTTCCGGAATTCGCCCAGGAACTGATCCCTCCGATGGTAGGCCGGTTCACGCACGGGCAGGAATACGACCTCTTCGATCTCGGCGGAGCGAAGGCGGGTGTGATGATCTGCTTCGAATCGCACTTCGGATCGCTTTCCGCAGAATACGCGAGGAAAGGCGCCGACGTGCTGATCGAAATGACGAATGACGGCTACCTCGGCCCGACTCCCGTGCTGCGGCAACATCTGGCGAACACCGTTTTCCGCGCGGTCGAGACCCGCCGGTCCGTGCTGAGGGTCACGAATGTAGGCATCACCGCCAATATCGATGAACGAGGCGTGATCGCCGACACTGCCGAACCATATTCGGAGGCTGTCAGGCATTGGCCGGTGCGCACTCACGGCGGAGGCCTTACGGTCTACGCGGCATACGGCGACTGGTTCGCTGTCCTTTGCCTGTTGGCGGCTGCCGCGGTGTTCGGGTTTTCCGTCGCGAAGTTGAGGCGGGTGCCGGCGGGCGAATGAAACCCCGCGCGGATTGTTGTAGAATCAAGCTTTATCCGCGGCACCGCCGCCCGATTCATCGATATGGAACTCAGCGATATTCAATCCAGATACGAAGAGTTAAAGAGCAAGGTCTCCCAGCTCGGGAGGTTTCTTTGACGCGCCTGCCAAAGAGAAGGAACTAAGCGAACTCGAAAAAAAGATCGCCGAGCCCGATTTCTGGAACGACCAGGAACGAGCGCAGAAGATCGTCCAGAAACGGAGCCGGCTTGAGAAGTCGCTTGAGCGCCAGTCTGAATTCGAAACGAAGCTCTCGGACGTCGAGGTGTTGACGGAGTTCGCAGAAACAGATCCAGCCTCAAAGAGCGAGCTCGAGGAGCTCGTCGTCGGTCTCGAAGGCGAGGTCGAGGAGGCGGAGACCGAAGCGCTTCTTTCCGGCGACAGCGATCCGAACAACGCTATCTGCTCGATCCAGGCCGGCGCGGGAGGCACGGATGCCCAGGACTGGGCGGAGATGCTTATGCGGATGTACATCCGCTGGGCGGAGCGTAAGGGCTTCAAGGTCGAGATCCTCGACGAGCAGTCCGGAAGCGAGGCGGGCATCAAGTCCGCGACGTTCCGTGTCGAAGGCGATTACGCCTACGGCCTTCTCGCCGGAGAAGCCGGTGTCCATCGCCTCGTGCGGATCTCGCCGTTCAATTCTGGCGGAAGCCGCGAGACATCTTTCGCTTCGTTCTTCGTCTCTCCAGAGATCGACGACGACATCGATGTCGATATCCAGGAAAAGGACCTTCGCGTAGACACCTACCGCTCGACCGGCGCCGGAGGCCAGCACGTCAACACGACGGATTCGGCGGTCCGCATCACGCACATCCCGACCGGGACCGTCGTAACCTGCCAGAACCAGCGGTCGCAGATACAGAATCGCCAGGTCGCGATGCAGGTTCTGCGTTCGCGGCTTTACGAACTGGAACTCGAAAAGCGGCGCGCCGAGGCAGCGGAACTCGAAGAGAACAAGCAGGACATCTCTTTCGGCTCGCAGATCAGGAACTACGTGCTTCATCCGTACCGCCTTGTGAAGGACACGCGGACAAAGCTCGAGGACGGCGACGTCGATTCGGTCCTTGACGGAGACATCGATCCGTTCATCAAGGAATTTCTCCTTCACAAGAAGTCGAGGTCCTGACGAACGGACTGTTTGTTAGAGCCTTCCCTATTTTCGTGTATCATTAGCGGTATCCGGGCCCCTGACCGTCTTTAGAATGGCCGTTCGCACCAACAAAAAAACAGCCTCTCAGAAGCCGTCACATTTCACCGAAGTAATCGGGATCGCATTTCTTCTGCTCGCGCTTCTGACTGCGCTGAGCCTTGTGAGCTACAACCCAGCCGACTGGAGCCTGAGCACAAGCAGTTCGGTGGCTACGACGAACTTCGTCGGCCCCCTGGGATCGGTCATTGCGGACCTGTTCTTTCAGGTTATGGGAAGCGTCGCGTACCTTGTGCCTTTGATATTTGCGATCTTCGGCATCCGGTACCTTTTCTCGAAATCGCTCGAAACAAGGCTTACTAGAGTTATCGGCGTGCTCCTTTTCGTCACCTCCGGCTCGGTCCTTCTGACACTGTTCGGTTTCTACGGCGGCATCCTCGGCGCGTTCTTCTACACCGCTTCAACTTCACTCCTGAACGACATCGGTACGGGAGTCGTGTTCGGAGCGCTGCTTCTGGCTTCGATCGTCCTCGTCACGAGTTTCTCGTATTCGTCATTCTTCGAGAGTATTCATCTCGCGGCCTCGAACTTCCGGATAAGGTTTGGAGAATGGCGTGAGAAAAGGAAGGCTCTGAACGCGGCAGCCGAAGCGAAACCGGCGGCGAAGACGGTAGCAAAGAAAGAACCCGAGCCGGTGCAGAGGCCTCTTCCCACTATCTCCGACGGGAGCGATGCGAAGCGGCTTGAGCCGGAATCGGACGAGCCTCTGATCGCGGACGGATCGGATGTTTTCCGGAAGATCGAAACTGCCGAAGGCGAGAAGGTCGGGAAGGCAAAGGCCGCGCAGGCGGGAGCTTCCGCTAGTGAAGCGGGCTCCGTCAAGGAAAAAGTGGACGATGCCGAAGAGCCCGAAGCCTCCGAAGCTCCGAAGGAATATCAGCTTCCATCGGTCGAGTTCTTGACCGTGCCGTCTCCGAGGCTCGAACAGGACGACGATCTGCTTCGCGCGAAGGCGAAGGAACTTACGGAGAAGGCGGACGAGTTCAACGTCAAAGGCAAGGTCGAGAAGATCGGGCTCGGGCCGGTCGTAACGACGTACGAATTCAAGCCCGACGCCGGAGTGAAATACGCGCGCGTCACCGGGCTTGCGGACGACCTTTGCCTGGCGCTCGAGGCCGAATCGGTGATGATCGAAAGGATCCCCGGGACGGCATTCGTCGGGATAGAGGTCCCGAACGAGGAGCGCGAGACGATCTTCCTGCGCGACGTGATCGAATCGGACAAGTTCACAGAATCGACCTCGCTTCTTTCGATCGCGCTCGGAAAGCGGATAGACGGCACTCGGCAGATCGCGGACCTCGCGAAGATGCCGCACCTTCTGATCGCAGGCGCGACGGGCGCGGGCAAGTCGGTCGGCGTCAATTCGCTGATCGTCTCTATCCTCTACAAGGCGAAGCCCGAAGAAGTGAAGTTCATAATGGTCGATCCCAAGCGGCTCGAGCTGGGCGTCTACGCCGACATCCCGCATCTCGCCGCTCCGATCATCACGGAGCCCAAGCGGGCTTCCACCGCCTTGAAATGGGCGGTCAGCGAGATGGAGCGCCGCTACAAGGACCTCGCCGGCTGGGGCGTGCGGAACATCGACGGCTACAACAACGAGGTCAGGCGAAGGAACTCGCTCGAGAAGTACGACGAGGAAGGCAATCCGCACAGGCCCCTGCCGTACATCGTGATCATCATCGACGAGCTCGCGGACCTTATGATGGTCTCCGGAAAGGAGGTCGAGGAATCGATCACGCGACTCGCGCAGATGGCTCGCGCGGTCGGAATACATCTCGTGCTCGCGACGCAGAGGCCCTCGGTAGACGTAATCACGGGCCTGATCAAGGCGAATTTCCCGGCAAGGATCTCGTTCCGAGTGTCCTCGAAGATCGACTCCCGTACGATCATCGACGCCAACGGCGCCGAGCGTCTTCTGGGCAAGGGCGACATGCTGTTCCTGCCTCCGGCGACGTCGCAGCTGATCCGCGTCCACGGCGCGTACGTCGACGAGAAAGAAATACGCCGGATCGTCGATCACATAAAGGCGCAGGCGGCTCCCGAGTACGACGAGACGATCACGCAGGACGAGGAAGAGATGGACGAGTTCGGCGATCTTCCGGGAAGGAAGGACGAGCTCTTTGAAGAGGCGCTGAAGACCGTAGTCGGAGCCGGGCGTGCGTCCACATCGCTCCTGCAAAGGCATCTTCGTATCGGATACGGGCGCGCGGCGGCGATCCTCGACGCTCTGGTCGCCGACGGATTCATAGGCGACATGGACAGCACGAAGCGCGCGCGGCCCGTGCTTCAGAAGGCCTACGAAGCGGTCCAGGAAGTGGAAGAAGGCCGCGAGTTCTGATCTTTTCTCGAGAATTTAACTAATCAATGAAAAGGGAACTCCTCACATTCCCTCTCCGACGGACAATCTGTCTTGTGCTGCTTGCCTGCCTCTTGCAGGCCGTCTCGTCGTGTGTCCGATCTTCGTCGCCGGACCCCCTGCCGGAGATCCGCGAGCCGGAAGGGCTTACCGACATCAATTCCGCAACCCTCAGCGAACTGGCGGTGCTTCCGGGGATCGGCGAGGCCACGGCCCGGAAGATCGTCGCTCACAGGGAAACGTTCGGAGCATTCCGCCGGAAGGAGCATCTGCTGCTTGTCGAAGGCATCAGCGAGAAGAAGTACCTCGCGATGCGGGACCTGATCACTGCCCGCCCGAAACGGGTCGCGGCGCATCGAGAACCGAAAGACCATTCCTCACGTGGCTCGAACGGAAACCAAAACAGAGGCCCCTGAAAAGGGCCTCAACGATCCGCTGTTCTTTCTCGCCGCGGCCTTCGCCGCCGGCGCGGCGGTCTCCGCATTAGTACCAATCGCATTTGCACCGCTCGTTTCGGCGCTGTTCGCGCTGATCGCGGTCGCCTGCCGCGGTTCCCGCCCGGCCACGGTCTCGGTCTCCCTAGCGTTCTTCTTCGCAGGCGTCTTTTCATACTCGATCGCAGACCGGCCCCCTGCTGATGATTCTCTGACGTCGATGCTCGATTCGGGAAGGATCGTCTCGGGCGATCCCGTAGAGATGGAGGGGATCGTCGAGGCCGGGCCCGAGCTTCTCCCCGGCGGACGTTCGTTCGATGTCGCCGCAGGTTCCGTGGGGTACAGAGGGAGAAAATTCCGCGCGTACGGGACCGTCCGCGTCTATGTCTCGCTGAATGACGATGCCGCGGTTCGCGCGTTCGAAGGCCTGCGGCTGAGACCCGGATCCCCGGTGCGCGTCGCGACACTGGTCTCGAGGGAAGAGCGGTTCAGCAACCCGGGCATGTTCTCATTCCTCGAGCTTCTCGATAGGGAAGGGCTTGACGCCGTGGCATCGGTGAAGAGCCCGCTTTTGATCGAGCGCGCCGGCGAGGACCGCTTTCGGTTCGCCGCTTGCGCGAACAAGCTTCGAAACGCGCTTATCACACGCGTGCTCGCGCAGTTCGAACAACCCGCGTCGGGCGTCCTCATCGCCTCCGTACTCGGAAACAAGCATTTCCTCGAGAGGGGTTCTGCGGAGATCTACAGGAACGGAGGCACGTTCCATGTGCTTGTCGTGAGCGGCCTTCACGTGACGATCGTCGGAGGCGCGCTGATCTGGCTCTTGTCCGCGGCGGGTTTCAGGCGGACCTGGTCCGCTCCGGCGGCCTGTCTTGCGGTCTGGAGCTTCGCGGTGATATCCGGCGGAGGAACACCGGTCGTCCGCGCCTCGCTGATGTTCACTTTCCTCGCGGCGGGTCACGTGTTCTCGAGAGAGGGGTCTCAGATGAATGCGCTTGGGGCCGCTTCGCTTCTGATCCTTGTCCACGATCCGAAGGCGGTCTTCGATCCCTCATTTCAACTCACGGTCCTCGCGGTCGCGTCTATTGCTGTCGCAGCGTTTCCTCTGATCTCGAAACTCAGGGAGATCGGATCGTGGAAGCCTTCCGCCAGGACCCCTCTTCCTCCGCGCTGCGGACGAACTCTCCGGGACTTTTGCGAGCTTCTCCACTGGGACCAGCGTGCGTGGGAGATCGTCCGTGAAGGGGCAGTATGGGAATGCGGGCTGTTCAAATCGGCTTTCGCGAAACGCTACGGCGGCGGGTTTTCTCAAAAGTTCGCAAGGACCGTGTTCGAAGCGGTGCTCGTTTCGACGATCATTCAGATCTGCCTGCTTCCGCTGCAAGCGATCTACTTTCACAGGATCGCGCCGTCGGGAGCGATCCTGAATCTGGGCGCCGGGATCGCTTTCGTTCTGCAAACCGCTTTTGCGGCGGTCTCGATTCTTGCGTCCGCGGTCTCGGAAGGCATCGCGGAACCGTTCGCCGCCTTGGGCGATGCGGTCTCGACTTCGTGGCTTGCGGTGCAGAACGCGGTCGGCGCGACCGCCGGAGGCGCTATCCGGGTCCCCGTCTATTCCGGCGCGTTCTGGTTCGTGTATCCGGCGTACGTCCTGATCGTGCTGATTTCGGCTGGATTCCTGAACCTGTGGGACCCTTTCGCCATCCGTCACAGGCTGAAGTTCCCAAAGGCGGTTGCGATTAGCATTGCCGCAATTCTCGTCACAGGCTCATTGATCGGCTTTCATCCGTTCAGCGAGCCGACGCCTGACGAAAAACTGACCGTACATTTTCTGGACGTCGGCCAGGGCGATTCGACTTTTGTCGTGTTTCCGGACGGGAAAACGATGCTGATCGACGGCGGCGGAAGGCGAAGCTTCGTGCGTGAAGCAGAAACGGGCGGCGGTTTCGAACGCGACATACGAGGGATCGGAGAGGCGGTCGTTTCGGAATTCTTGTGGGAACTGGGGTACTCGTCGATCGACACTCTCGTGCTGACGCACGGGGACGCCGACCATATCCAGGGGCTGGTCGAGATCGTGAGGAACTTCCGCGTCGGATCGATCCTCATCGGATTGAGGGAACCCGCGAACCCGGCGTTTCTTGAGCTCGAGACCGAAGCCGCGAGCCGCGGTATCCGGGTGTACCTGGTTTACGAGGGTGATCTTCTTCGATTCGGCGGCGCGTCTGTCGAGGTCCTGAACCCTCGTCCGACGGCGATTCCGACGGAAGATTCCGACAACGACCGTTCAGTGGTGCTCCGTATCGTGTTCGGGGTAAGGAGCTTTCTTTTTACGGGAGACATCGAGCATGTTGCTGAGACGAGGATCGCCGGTTACAAGATCGAGTCTGACGTCGTGAAGGTGGCGCATCACGGCAGCCGGACATCTTCTTCGGAGTTGTTCGTGAATGCGGTCGAAACGGATTACGCGGTGATCCCGGTCGGGAGACGTTCCCAGTTCGGGCATCCGCACAGGGAAGTGGTCGAACGCTGGCAGGCCTCGGGAGCGAGAGTGTACACGACTGGAAGGTCCGGGACCGTAACGATCTCGACTGACGGCTCGCTTCTGGAAGTCACGACATTCCTTCCGGAAGGCGCGTTTCCTTGAGCCTAAAACACAGAAAACCCGAAGGTTTTTCGGAAAAACAACCTTCGAGCGTTCCTAGAGAAGTCCTTGATTGCCCACATTTATACGGCAAACCGGGACAGGTGTCAACACGCTTCAATGCCCAATGGTCAGTGAGCATTGACCAATGAAGAGCGCCATGGGTGCATAGCGCTTGTCCGACGAGCTTCAGCTTGTCGGTCATAAACCGCAGAGCACGCGAAGAGCGCAGAGATCGATCTGGCGACAAGTTGACACGTCAGAGTTCAAGCTTCAGCTTGTGAATCAACCTCAAGGGAAATTCTGGAAGTTCGGCACGATCCAACGCGTCCCTTAGGGACGGCCGTATCTTAGCCCCGGTCTTGAGACCGGGGAAAAGCGCCTCCAAAATATCTTGAGCCGCGTAGCGGCGGCACGATCTTGGCGGAAACGTTCGCACTTCGCGATTAACGCAGCCCAAAGGGCTGCTCTAAACGGGGCGGTGTCGGGACCCCGGATCTCGCGCTTTACGCTCAATCCAGCGCAGAGCGCCGCTCTAAACGGATGTCCGATAAGCTTCAGCTTGTCGGGGATTTACCGCAGAGCACGCAGAGAGCGCAGAGATGAACTGGGGATGGAAGGGAACGCGTCTTACGGGGACAAGCTGAAGCTCGAACTCTGACGCGTTTATTTCGTCCCACAGCTGATCTCCGCGCATACGCGCGGCGCAAACTGAAGTTCACGGTACCTCGGAATGGGCGCCCTGAGGCTAAGTAGATCTAATGCTTGAAATGCCTGTATCCCGTGAAGACCATCGCGATGCCGTGTTCGTCCGCCGCGGCGATCGATTCCTCGTCGCGCATCGAGCCGCCCGGCTGGATGATCGCCTTGATCCCGATCTTCGCCGCCTCGTCGACATTGTCGCGGAAGGGGAAGAACGCGTCCGAGGCAAGCACGGAGCCTTCGATCTTCAGATCGGTCCTTTCGGCGCGCATCGCCGCGATGCGGACCGAATCGACCCGGTTCATCTGGCCGGCTCCGACGCCGACCGTCTGCCCGTTGTTGGCGAACACGATCGCGTTCGACTTCACGTGCTTGCAGACGGTCCATGCGAAGAGCATCGCCGCGACCTCATCGTCCGTCGGCTGGCGTTTTGAAACGACTTTCAGATCGTCGGCCTTCACCGTCAGAAGGTCCTGGTCCTGAACAAGGAAGCCTCCCGAGATCTGCTTGTATTCATAAGCCTCTGGTTCGCCGTCGTCGATCCTCAGCACGCGCACGTTCTTTTTCTTTGAGAAAGCCTCCAGGGCCTCTCCCGAAAAGCTCGGCGCGATGACAACCTCCGTGAAGATCTTCGAGATCTCTTCCGCCGTCTCGCCGTCGATCTCGCGGTTCGCCGCGACGATGCCGCCGAACGCCGAGACCGGATCTGTTTCAAGCGCGCGCTTGTATGCTTCCAGGTTCGTGGCTCCGAGCCCGACTCCGGAAGGATTCGTGTGCTTGATGATCGCGACCGCCCTCTGTTCGAAATCGCGGACAAGACGCCACGCCGCCTCGGCGTCGACATAGTTATTGAAAGACATCTCCTTGCCCTGGAGCTGTTCGGCGTTCGCGATGCCTCCGCCACCGTTCTCGGAGTAGATCGCGGCACGCTGATGCGGATTCTCGCCGTATCTGAGATCGGCGGACTTGCTGAAGACCAGCCCGAAACCTTCCGGCATTCCTTCACCGTCTTCGTCCGGTTCCGCGGCTCCGGCGCTCTCGTCGTCCTCGAAAGCTTCCATCTCGTCGATCTCGATGAACGCGAGATTTCCGAACGGGTTGAAAGGCTCAAGGTAGTCGAGGTCGTCGTTGCCAAGCTTGTCGGCGAGGTAGCTGGAGATCGCGAGGTCGTAGTGCGAAGTGCGGGTGAACGCGAGCGCAGCGAGCCTCTGGCGGGTCTCGATCGAAAGCGAGCCGTTGTTCTTTTCCAGTTCCTCGACGAGATCGGGATAGAGCCTTGAATCTGTGACTACTGCTACGTCGCGCCAGTTCTTCGAGGCGGAACGGATCATCGCCGGGCCGCCTATGTCGATCTGTTCGACCGCTTCCGGAACCGACACGTCTTCGCGCTCGATGGTTTTTTCGAACGGATACAGGTTGATGACGACCATGTCGATCGGCACGATGCCGTGCTCTTCCATCGCCGAAACGTGGTCGTCCTTGTCGCGAACCGCGAGAAGCGCTCCGTGCACCCTCGGGTGGAGCGTCTTCACGCGGCCGTCCATCATTTCCGGAAAGCCCGTCAGTTCGGACACTTCCTTAACCTCGATACCGGCTTCCTTGATCGCCTTCGCGGTTCCGCCTGTCGAGACAAGCTCGACGCCGAACCCGGCGAGCTTCGAGGCAAATTCCGTTACGCCTTCCTTGTCGGAAACGCTTATCAATGCTCTTCTTATCTTTCTTAAATCGCTCATCGTAAAGTCATTTAAAAACGAAAACAGCGGCCGATTTAAGACCGCGTGTCAATTTTGAGAATCAGCCTGGAGCTTTGCCGGCCCGGCGCTAAAAGGCACAGGGAATTGAGCCGGGCATCGCCTGTCTTGAATCAGAAGAAGAAACGTCCCCAGAAAAAGAGGCTCAGCAGGAATGCCAGCGTGTAGATGACGATTTTGATAATGCTCATCGAGTTTTTATGCTAAGTGTGAGCCGGATTCTTGGTTACGCTTAAGCCCTTATATTAGTTCCCCGTTTCTTGCTATGTCAATTTCGCTTTCCGTCGTGCGATGGCTTTCCCCGGTGCTCGTCCTGCTGTTGTTTGCGGCGGCGTTCCGGGCGCAGTCCGAGTCGGCGCGGGCCGTTGTGACGTGGGACGGAGGGGAGAAGGTCAAGGTCGAAGCGAGCGTTCCCGAGGCGACGAGGGCGTTCTCGTTTCCGGATGCGGTTGCCGGCGTCGAGGGACTTTCAAAGAGGATCTCGGGGATAAAGACGTTTTCTTTGGACGGAACCGCAACACCTCACAGGCGGGGGCCTCTAGGAACGGTGTTCGCTGACGTGCCAGTCAGTTCGTATTCGTACATTGCCGATCTTTCGCCGCAAACGGACATAACGCTCGGAGCGCACGTCTCGTGGATCGCATTCGGCAAGGGGATACTGATGCTTCGCGACCTGCTTACATCGGCCGGGACGGAAAAGTTCGGGGTCCGGCTCCGACTGGATCTGCCCGAAGGAGTGACAGCTGTTTCGAACGAAACCAAACTCCCGGACGGCACATTTGCCGTCGAATCCGTCTCGGATGCAGTGTTCCTGATCGCTCCCAATGTGAGGCGACTCGGAGCACGAGTCGGAGGAACCGAACTGGATCTCGCGATCGAGGGCGAATGGCAGTTCGGCGATCCGCTCGCTCTGAAGATGGTAGAGCAGCTCTTCAGGCATTACGAAGGGATCTTTGATGCCGCGCCTTCAAGGAAAGTCCAGATCCTGCTTGTCCGCGCGCCGGACGAAAATATGCGCGACCGCTGGCGAGCCGAGACGCGGGGAAGCACGCTCGTGATCGTGTCTTCACCTTCCACCTACAGGAATCACGGAGAACAGAGGTTTCACGAACAACTCAGGCACGAACTGCTTCACCTTTGGATACCGAACTCGTTGAATCTGAAAGGCGATTACGCGTGGTTTTACGAGGGTTTCGTTTTTTACCGGGCGCTTATAGCGGGTGCCGAGCTCGGACAGATCACGTTCCGCGATGTCCTGGGAACGCTTGCCGACGTAAAGCGCAGATCGGACCTCGAGGGCGAGTGGAAGGCTCTGGCGGGTCCGAAGACGCCACGGCTTTCGCGTTCGACCCTCTATTCAAGGGGAACACTCGCGGCGTTCGAGGCCGACGCGGCTTTGATACGCGGCTCGAACGGAAAAAGGGACCTCGACGACGTCTTGAGGCGGGTCTACCGAAACGGCCGAAGACAGGAAGAAGCAACACGGGCGAGCGAATTTCTCATCCGCGAGTTTTCGAAATGGAGCGAGTTAAGGCCGCTCCTGAACACCTCGATCAAAGACGATACGGCCCCGGACTGGACGCGCTTGCTCGTACTTGCGGGCCTTGAGAAACAAGCGGACGGACGGCTTGCCGCAGTCGAAGATCCGGACTCTCCGCAGAAGGCGATACTTAAGAGATTAGGTTATAATGGCGGTCGTTGAGTTATGCCGACTAAGACAAAGACCCCTTTCTCGCGGACCCGCGGGATACTCTCAATAACAGTCCTTTCAGCGGTCGCGATCCTCTTTTCGGGATGCAGTCTGCTCGATTCCGCCTACAGCTCCCTGATGGGCGCCGTCGGCGTGACCGAGAACGGGACCGTGATCTCACGCCGTGCGAATATCAGGAGCTCGTACGCGGTCGTGGCGGCGGACGTGCTTGAAGTTAAGCGCGGGGAACAGCTTGAGGTGCTCGACGAACTCGAGTTCGAGAACGTTCTCTGGTACCGGGTCCGCGCCGATGACGAGGACCAGACCGAGGGCTGGATCGAGGCTCAGCACATAATAAAGGAAGACGACCTGCAGAAATCGAAAGACCTTGCCGAACAGGACCAGGGCCTGCCCGCGCAGGCGACCGGGCAGCTGCGTGCGATGTCGAACCTTCGGCTCACTCCAAAGCAGGCGGATGACAACATTCTCCTTCTTCTTGAAAGCGGCGCGACGTTCGAGATAGTCGATTGGGAGTACGTGCCCAAGGAACCCGACGAAGAGTCCGAAGACGGCGAGGAGAACGAGGAGATCGCCGCGGCAGGGACCGAAGGCGATCCCGAACGGCTCAACGCGAAGTACGACATGTGGTACAAGGTCCGGCTTGACCCTTCGGTTTCGCCGGCGCCTATGGGATGGATCTTCGGCAGGCAGATAGAGCTGCAGGTCCCGAGCGACATCGTCTATTTTCAGTCCAATGACCGCAAGTTCGTCACCTGGATCAGGATCGACGATCTTCCGACCGCACCGCCGGCGGCCACCCAGAGGGATATGGCGGCGAGGGTTTCGAAGCCCGGAAGCTGGGTGATCCTCTCGAGGACGAACGAGGTGAAGGCGATCGACGGCGTCGAGCCGGACTTCGACGGCATCCTTGTCCTCGGTTTCGACAAGTACAACGAGGAGCACTACACGGTCTACAGCTCGCGTCGCGAGCGTTACGACGTGTGGGGACTGCTTCCCGTGACGCTCGAGGGCGCCGGGGACGACAAGACCTTTACCGTGAAGCTCCGCAACAAGGACACGGGAAAGATGGATGACAAGCGATTCCAGATCTACCGCGACAAGAACCGCAGGCTACGCGTGACCGCGCCGGAAGACATCGAGTCGTATGCGTTTCGCGAGAAACGATGATGACGGACCCGGAGGACCCGCCCCTGGAAGAACCTTTCGAAATAGAGATCACGGACACGATCGACCTGCATTCCTTCAGGCCGGAGGAAGTCGCGGCGGTTACGCGCGCCTATCTTGAAGAGGCTTATAAGAAGGGATTCTCAGTCGTCCGGATAATCCACGGCAAAGGGATAGGCGTGCAGAGAGAGATCGTGCGCAGCGTGCTTTCCAAGTGCGAGTTCGTGAGATCGTACAGGAACGGCGACGAGTTGTCGGGCGGCGGCAGCGGCGCGACGGTGGTGAAATTGATTTCGACGTAGGGGCGGGACCTGTGCCTGCCCTTTGATTAATCGTTTGGACACTGATGCTCGGATTGATTCTATTTAGAACTATCGCAGTTTCAGTCATCCTCTGTTATATCGTCTCGCTTCTATACTGCTTCGTCACAGAAAATGAAATGGCTTTAGGTGGGCTTTCAATGCCTTGGAGCGTTGTAGCGACGGTCATAGCCGGTATCTCGATACATAGTCCCCTGGACTTCCTGATCGATTATCATATGGAGCTTACTCTTGTCGGCGGGTTTGTAAATGTTGCGATCATGACGTTTATTGCCATTTGGATCGATCGGGGACTTGTTTTGCCCCGAAGGGGCAACGGAAGATAGCCCCGGGCAAGCCGAAGGCGCAGCCCGGGGTTAGGGACGGCCCGCGAAACGCACGCCGGAGGCGTGCCGCTGAGTCGGAAGAAATGCGGGCGGGGACGCCCGCGGTCCAATCGGAGTCAATAATCCTCGAACACATCCGCCCAGACCTCGTCGTCCTCTGAGCCCTGCCCTCCGGCGGCGAGTTCTTTTTCCTGTCTGGCGATCTTGCTTTCAGCTACCTGGAGACGCTTGCTGAGTCGAAGGCAGTGGTGCTCCAGCTGGCGGATCCGCTTCTTGTAGCCTTTTCCCGTTTGCTCCAGGTACATCATGTAGAAGAACTGGAGCCCCGCGATGCCTGCGAGGGAAAGACATAAGCAGATCAGCACGTAGATCATAAAACCGCCTTCCTTGGAGGTGAGAATCCCAAGTATAACCTTGACCCCGCGCTTTTGAAAGGTAAGAATTGCCGAAGCCCCGCAGGTAAGGGGTTCGGCGGCAAATTGATGGAGAATGATAAGCTTAGACTCGTCTACACCCTGCTTTGCGACGATGTGCGCCTCGAGATGGGCAACAAAGTGTCGTTGATGGGGGTTTTCCAGAACATAATGGTCGAGAAACTCCCCGTTTCCCTGATCAAGTTCGCGGTGGTCAATCACTGGCGGGGGCAGGGCAATCACTCGACCGAGGTGCGGATACTCTCACCGGACCGCTCAAACCTCGTCGTGACGTCACAACCCACTCGCCTCGAGCTAAACCCGGGCGGCTTTACCGACAACGTGAGTTTCTTTGTCAACGTGGTGTTTCCGACGGCCGGCACTTACTGGGTACAGACTCTGGCCGGACCGGAAGTGGTGGAAGAGTTTCCTTTGATCGTGACCGACGTGGGGACGGTCGCGGGCGACAACACGACCGAAGAGGTTTCGGACAGTATTAATTAAATTGTTCCTTTCTGCCATTGGCGCAGCGCGAAGCGCTGCTCTAAACTTTTCATAATCAACCGTTTAGAGCAGCGCTGCGCGCTGCAGCTTTTGACCTGCCAAATCGGTCTTCTATTGAACTCTGTTCCCGAAATTCAAAAGGCCGCCGGATATTGGCGGCCATTTTCTAACGAACCGGTGCGGATCGCCTAGTTATCCTTCTCCGAAATGTCGATCGTGATCGCCGTCCGGTAGATCGCAGGCGAACCCACCGAGACCTCCTTGAACGCCGAGATCCCTCGCCAGGTCGCTGTGACGCGGTACTTCGTCTCTTTGTCCGGGAACCGGAAAAGCGCGTCCCCGTCGCGGCTCGAATAGCCTTCCGCCACTTCTTTCAAACTCCCGTCCGACATCACTTCCTCGACCTTTATCTTCGCGCCGGGGAGCGAGAAACCGTTCTGCGTGAACACGTTCGCCTCGAGTATCACAAGCGTGCCCTGGTCCACCGTCAGTACAAGATTGTCGCCCAGGTTGTTGGTCTTCTTTCTGCGGACCTCTATGTCGTACAGCACTCCGCCGGCATAGCCTTCTTTCTCGAAGACCACGTTGTAGATCCCCGGCTTGAGGCCGCTCATACGGAAGTCGCCGTCCTTGTCGGCGATCACGGACTTCACGTTCTCGCCGTCCTTCCGGGCGGTGATCGTTGCTCCGGGGATGCCCTTTCCTTTTTGTGTCCGGACCTTGCCCTTGATGCTCCCCGTGTCCTGTGCCGCGGCGACGGCCGCGAAGGCAAGCAGAAGGGCGGCTAGCGCCGGAATTATCAATGCGCGTTTCATAACAAACTATCTTTGGTTTATCGAGGCGGCGGCATTCGCCGAGAATTCGAGAGACACGTCATTGATGATGTCGTCGAGCGTGCGCGTTGGCTTATAGCCTATAAGGCGCGCCGCCTTCTCGAGGCTCGGGACGCGCCTCTGCATGTCCTCGAAGCCTTCTCCATAGACTTCTTCGTACGGAATGTACTTGATCTCGCTCGTGCTCCCCGTCATCTCGATCGCCTTTTCGGCAAGCGATTTGATCGACGTTTCTTCCGAGTTGCCGAGATTGATAACCTCGCCGAAACAGTCCGGATTCTCCAGCGTTTTCACAAGCCCGTCGACGATGTCCGCTACGTGTCCGAAACACCTCGACTGTGACCCGTCGCCGTGAACCGTGATCGGCTCGTTGTCCATAGCTGCCTTCACGAACCTCGGGACGACCATCCCGTACTGGCCGGTCTGCCTAGGACCGACCGTGTTGAAGAGCCTCACGACGACGACCGGAAGCCTGGTCTCTTTCCAGTGAGCGAGAGCGAGGAATTCGTCGAGCGTCTTCGCACAGGCGTAGGCCCATCGATGCTTGTTCGTGGCACCTGTCAGAAGATCGTCGTCTTCCTGGAACGGGACGGATATGCCCTTGCCGTAAACCTCGGAAGTGCTGGGGATAAGGACGCGCTTTCGGTATCGCGAGCAGAAATCGAGGACCACGTCGGTGCCTTTGAAGATCGTCTCGATCGTCCGGACCGGCCTCTCCATTATAAGTTTCACGCCTACGGCGCTCGCCATATGGTAGACGCGGTCCGATTCGCGGATCAGCTCTTCCATAAGGCTCTGGTCGAGAACCGTGTCGATGATAAGCCTGAACCGCTCGTGTCCCTCGAGGTGCGCGACGTTCTGGTAGCGCCCCGTCGAAAGGTCGTCGATGACCGTTATCTCGTGGCCCTCTTCGATCAGGCGGTCGGCGAGATGGCTGCCTACGAAACCGGCTCCGCCGGTGATGAGTGTTTTCATGAGTGTGATGCCCCTCCCTCGCGGTCGGGGTTCTGATCTATGCCCCTCCCTCGCGGTCGGGGTACGTACGCATTCTCCTATGTTTGGATCGTTTCGGCAAAATAGGCGACCGTTTTCACGAGCCCTTCCTCGAGTCCGATCGTCGGAGACCAGCCAAGAAGCTCGTTCGCGCGGGTGATGTCTGGCTTTCTTTGTTTCGGGTCGTCCTGCGGGAGTGGAAGATGTTTGATCGAAACTTCCTTGCCGGCCGTGCTCGCTACCAGTTCGGCAAGCTCGTTCATCGTGAATTCGCCCGGATTGCCTATGTTCACGGGCCATTGAATGTCCTCCGCCTCGGTGTTCATAAGCCGGACGAGGCCCTCGACAAGGTCGTCGACGTAGCAGAAAGAGCGCGTCTGGCTGCCGTCGCCGTAAACCGTTAGCTCTTCGCCCCGGAGAGTCTGAACGATGAAGTTCGAGACCACACGGCCGTCGTTCTCAAGCATTCGAGGTCCGTAAGTGTTGAAAATGCGTACGATGCGGGTATCGACGCCGTTCTGGCGATGGTAGTCCATGAATAGCGTTTCGGCGACGCGTTTGCCCTCGTCGTAGCACGAGCGCGGGCCTATGCAGTTCACGTTTCCGAAGTATTCCTCGGGTTGCGGATGGACCTGCGGGTCGCCATAAACTTCTGAAGTGGACGCCTGGAGAATCCTCGCGCCTACTCTTTTCGCCATGCCGAGCATGTTGATCGCGCCCATCACGCTTGTTTTCACCGTCTTGACCGGATTGTACTGGTAATGGATCGGTGACGCCGGGCAGGCGAGGTTGTAGATCTGATCGACTTCCAAAAATATCGGAAGGGTCACGTCGTGCCTGATCAGCTCGAAACGGTAATTGTCGAGCAAACGCGCGATGTTCACTTTCCGGCCCGTGAAATAGTTGTCGAGGCATATCACCTCGTGCCCCTCTGCAAGAAGCCGCTCGCAAAGATGCGATCCTATGAATCCCGCTCCGCCGGTTACAAGTATTCTCATTGCGCCCTCGCTTGCGGATTCAGTTCCCTCTCGAACAGCGAAAGGATCCGTTCGTACTCGTCCTCCCAGCTGGCCGGCCGTTCAAACCCGTGATTCTCGGCCGGATAGAGCATCAGGTCGAAGTGCTCCGTCTTGTCCAGCCGGATAAGCTGTTCGACCAGCTGGATCGAATCCTGAGCGTGCACGTTGCTGTCCACAAGCCCGTGCAGGATAAGAAGCTTCTTCCGAAGCTGGTCCGCGTAGCTGATCGGGGACGAGCGCTTGTAAGCCTCGGGATTCTTCTTCGGATCTCCCAGCCTCTGAGAGGTGTAGAAAGGATTCGCGGCGTAGTAGTTCTTCCAGTCCATTACGGGCCTGAGCGCAGCGGCGGCGGCGATCTTGTCGGGAGCCCGCATCACCAGCATCGCCGCCATGAAGCCTCCGTAACTTCCCCCGTAGGTCCCGATCCGGTTCACGTCGACCGAGTACTCGCGGACCATGTGATCGATCGCGTCGATGTGGTCCGTGTAGTCCTTTCCGCCGAGAAAGTCGTAAACGTCCGTCCGCCAGTCGCGCCCGTAGCCGGCCGAGCCCCGGTAGTCGATGTCCAGCACGACGTATCCCTTCCGGCGGAGCATCTCGTTGAACATAAACTCGCGGTAGTAATTGTTCCAGCCGTTGATAACGTTCTGCAGGTAACCCGCGCCGTGGACGAAGATCGCCATCGGATACTTGCGCGACTTGCTGAAACCGTCCGGCAGATAGATCTTGGCGGGGATCATCTTTCCGTCCGACGCCCGGATCTCGGTGAACGAAGGGCTTTTGAACTTATAAAGAGCGAAGTCGCCCGGGATCGTCGAGGTCAGTTTTCTGACCTCACCCGAAACATCGATCGAATACAGCTCGCCGGGTGTGACGACATTCGAAGCCTCGAACACGAACCGTCCTGATTCCATCTGCGGGGAATTCTTCATCATCCCCGCCGCCGGCCCGGCCCCGACCTTCGTCCTCTTTCCGGAACCGGGATCGACCACGTAGATCTCGCGCCATCTGGGGCTTTCTTCCGTGGACATCAACGCGATCTTCCGTCCGTCAGCGGTCCACTCCGCCCATTCGACCTGCCAGGTGCCGTTCGTCAGCTGTGAAATGTCCGCGTTCGCCTTGCCGTCTTTGAACTTCGAGGGGTCGAAGCCGACCAGGTACAGGTGATGCCATCCGTCCTTTTCGGAACCGAAAAAGAACTTTGAAGGATCCGCAGGAGACGCCTCTAGGATCCTCGAAGGCCCGCCGATCCATTTGTCGTCCGTCTCTTCGTGAACAAGGCTCGCGGCGGCTTTTATATCGTCGTAAGTGACGGCGAATATCTGCCTGCGCTTGTGGGTCTTGTCGACGCGGTCGACGATCAGGACCTTGTTGTCCGAGGTCCATTCGATCCCATAGAAGTAGCTCTCGCCTTCCGGTTTCGGAAGCTCCACCTTGATCGATTCGTCGAGGCTTCCGTCGGTCTTCGTGATGTACAGTTCCTGCGTTGACCATCCGCGGCGGATGGTCGGGGCGGCGGTGTAGTACGGAAGGTAGTTTGGTACGTACAGAGACCTTTGTTTCGAGCCGTCCGAAGTGACGTACGCTATCACCGATCCGTCCTCGCTAGGGTTTGCGCCGCCTACCGAGATCTGGCGCTGGTTGTTTGCCTCTTTCGACAACTGGATTAGCGCCGCGTCCTTGGTGTCGATCACGAAGATATTCCCGCTCTGCTGAAAGATGATGCGGTCCTGATCGAGGAACTGAGCCGCGAACTCGCCGGATTCGGTCTTCGTGATCCGCTTCGGCTTCGCCTCTCCAATGCCGATCACGTACAGATCGCCGCCGATCGTGAAGAGGATCTTCGACGAATCGGGCGACCAGCGGAGATTCCCGAACTGACCGCGACGGACCGTCTCGAACTTGTCGTTGACGACCACACCGTACTCGAGTTTCGCGTCTTCCTCTTTCTGCTCTTCTTCCTTCGGTTTGTGAATGTCGCGCGGCGACAGCCATTTCTCGAGCCCGGAGCCGTCTGTCGCGGCAATGTAAAGGTCAAGAGGCTGCTTGCCCTCGGCGTTCCAAAGGAAGATCAGCTTTTTGCCGTCCGGCGAAAGCTGTTCGCTCTGGACCCGCATACCGGCTATCGAAGGCTCGGCCATTATCTCTTTGACCGTCAGCTGCTGGGCAAGGAGCGGTGCGGCAAGCAAGGCAACGAGCAGAACAACGGCCTTGATCCGGAAGGACTTTTTCAATTGGTTCATAATCTGTCGCGATCTGCGGTCTTGCGTGACCAGGTGCGGACTGGGCGCTTGGTTCATAACAGCCTCGGGCCGAACTCGCCGTGCCGGCCTTCAGGGAACCGCCGGACCGTTACCTGATCGTAAATGCGAGAATTATTTGGAGTTAAGATTCGGGAGGATTATAAACAATTTATGCAGCATTTGCCCAAGAACGGCGGAAAGAAGAAGGGTTCGAACGCCGATGACGACGAACCCTGTTCGAAAGACGAATCCGGGCGTACCGGCGAAGATCCAAAACCCACCGGCAGCTACTATTACGACGACGCATACGGTTACGAGGATTACGAGCCGGAAGACGACGAAGAGTCCGACGAAGAAGACCAGACAAGCGGCTTTTGACCCGGATGGCAGGGCGTGTGTATTTTACTACCTGTTCAGGGAGTGCGCCCGGCCGGATAAGAACCTACTATCGGGCGTCCTGTCCGCGGCCGCATTCCCCGAGCGAAACCGTTTATCAGGGGGGAAGATCGTATATGGACGATTGTTGCGTTGCAACGCTGAAAGAGATCCACGATGTGGCCGATTACGTCTGGTGGTTTCAGAGGTTCATCCTTGCCAGTCCGTTCGTGCTGATCATTCCGGATTTTGATCCGACCGCCGGTGCAAAGGACCTGGTCCAGACCGGCACGCAGAAGGCAGGAGAGATGCTTGTCAGTAAAGCATTGAACGTGATGATGGAGAACAAGTCGCTGCCGGATTTCGTGGACACGGTGAAGAATCTCGGGAAGATCGCCGTCGGGAAACAGATGCAGCTGGCGAATTATCACGAGCTGCGCCACGCAGGCAAGGATCCCGGCGAGGCCCAGTTCTGGAGGCAGATGGGACAAAGTTACAAAGAGGCGTTTTACGGCTGACCGACAGCGGGCATTCGATAGGATTGCCGGAAGCTTCGGTCCGCTCAGAAAGTTCAGTTTAATAATCAACAGGAGAGATCTAAGGAGAAGAAATGAAGAAATCTTTGACATTGGTTTTGATGACCTTGTTGCTGGTCGTTCTCGGCTGCAATATGGACCGCTTCACAGGCGGAAGCAACGACGACGTTCCGACGCCCGCGACGGACAACGGCTCGAGTAACGGCGCCGAGACGACTTCGGCTTCTCCCGAGGATGCGGATGATTCGTCTTCCTCTTCGACGGGATCGGGGTCGGCGGACGTTTCGATGGAAAAGTTCAACCAGATCGAGATCGGGATGTCCTATGACAAGGTCAAGGAGATAATGGGGTCTGAGGGGAACCAGACGAGCATGACGAAGTCTGGGAGCTACGAGTCTTCTTCCTATGAATGGAAAGGCGAGAAGTTCGCCCGGATCAGTGTGCGCTTCACGAGGAGCGAACTGAGCTACAAGTCGCAGTCGGGGCTGACGCCTTCGAGCGGCGACGCGGATATCACTCAGGCGAAATTCAACAAGATCGAGACCGGAATGTCGTACGACGAGGTCAAGGGGATCATCGGTTCGGAAGGCGAACTGACCAGCCTGTCGAAGATCGGGAACTATGAATCCGCGAGCTACCGCTGGAAAGGAGCGAATTACTCGAACATCTTCGCGAACTTCCGCGACGGCAAGCTTCAGAACAAGACACAGAGCAATCTGAAGTAAACGCAGGTAAGGATAAGCGGGACGCCCGGACAGGTCGAAGAGGCCGAGTCCGGGCGTTGCCGTGTGCGCGGTACGCGAAGGTGATAGAATTCTGTCTTGAACAAGCTGCCCTCCCCTAATAAAACCAAGGTTCAAGGACAAGAATTATGTACAAGAGACTGTTAATGACCGGCTTGATACTCGCAGCGGCCGCGGCCGCGATTCCCGCTCAGGACAAGCAGAGCAGCGAAATGCGCGCCGCCGTCGCCCGCGTCGAAAGCGCCTCGGAGGTCTTCGACGAGGTGATGAACATCAAGGACAAGGCCATTCCAGAAGACATTCTCGAGAAGGCTCACGCGATAGTGGTCTTTCCGGGGACTTTGAAAGGCGCCTTCATCATCGGCGGTCAGGGAGGCAAGGGAGTCGCGGTCCGCAAGATTGGCCGCGAATGGAGTGCGCCTGCGTTTATGAACATTGGCGGCGGAAGCATCGGCTTTCAGATCGGCGGGCAGAAGATCGATTATGTGCTTGTGATAATGAACGAGGAGGGCCTGAAGGGTCTTCTTGAAGACAAGTTCGAGATCGGCGCCGAAGCCAGCGTCGCTGCGGGTCCCGTCGGAAGAACTACCGCAGCTTCGACTAATCCCACTCTGGACGCGAGCATTCTCAGCTATTCGAGGACGCAGGGCGCATTCGCCGGCGTTTCGCTGAAAGGTGCGGTGATCAAGCAGGACAAGAGCATCAACCGGGCCGTCTACGGAAAATCTGCGAAAGAGCTGCTTATCCGCGACCAGGCGCTCTGGAACACGGCACCCGAGGACCTTCAGCAGTTCCCGAGGACCGTACGCAAGTACGTCAAGCGGTAGCCGCCTTTTTCGGCCGTTTGTTCGCCTGTAGCACGCGTTTCCTCAAGCGGATCGCGCCGGGCGTAACCTCGATCAGCTCGTCGTCGGCGATGAACTCAAGCGCTTCTTCAAGCGTTAGTTCTTTCGCCGGCACGAGCCGCATCGCTTCCTCGGCGGTCGAAGACCTCATGTTCGTAAGCTTTCGTTCCTTCACCGCGTTCACGTCCAGATCGACGTTGCGCGCGTTCTCGCCGATCACCATTCCTTCGTAGACTTTTACCTGCGGCCGTATGAAAAGGATCCCGCGCTCCTGCAAGTTGTAGAGCGCGTATGTCGTGGCGTCGCCCTGCCGGTCGGCGACCAGAGAGCCGGTGGATCGCGACCGGATCTCGCCTTTCCAGTTGTCGAACCGTAGGAACATCGTGTTGAGCAGGCCCGTGCCCTTCGTTTCCGTCAGAAACTCGCCTCGGAAGCCGATCAAGCCGCGTGATGGGACCTCGTATTCAAGCCTCACGCGTCCCGTCCCGTTGTTGACCATCTTGGACATCTGGCCCTTGCGGCGGCCGAGCGCCTCCGTGACGACGCCTATGAACTCGTCCGGAACGTCTATGACGACAAGCTCGACCGGTTCCAAGGTCTCGCCGTTTTCGCCCTGCTTAGTGATCACTTCGGGTTTCGAGACCTGGAGTTCGTATCCCTCGCGGCGCATCATCTCGATCAGGATCGAAAGCTGGAGTTCGCCGCGCCCGGAAACCTTGAACTGGTCGGGCGAATCGGTGTCCGCGACGCGAAGAGCGACGTTGCCGAGCACTTCCTTTTCGAGCCTTTCCTTGATCTGGCGCGACGTGACGAACTTGCCGTCGCGGCCCGCGAACGGGGAAGTGTTGACGCCAAAGATCATAGAGATCGTCGGCTCGTCGACGGCGATGACGGGAAGGGGTTTCGGGTCCTCCGCGGAGGTGATCGTCTCGCCGATGTTGATGCCTTCGAAGCCCGCGAGCGCCACGATCTCGCCTACTCCGGCCTTCTCGACCGGCTCGCGCTTCAGGCCCTCGAATACGTACAGCTCCTTCACACGGGCCTTCTGGATCGAGCGGTCCCGCTTGGAAACCGCGACCTCCTGGTTCTTGGAGATCTCGCCCGAGAAGATCCTGCCGATCGCAAGCCTGCCGACGTATTCGTTGTAATCGATGTTGGCGACGAGGAGCTGTAGCGTGTCCTCGATCAGTGCCTTCGGCGGCGGGCAAGTTCTGATTATTTCCTCGAAGAGCGGTTTAAGATTC
>JAGFIQ010000131.1 GCA_024103495.1 Aridibacter famidurans | reverse complement strand
GAGTTCCCGGGCTTGAAGCCCCGTTCCGGCTCGGTTCTCGTCGATTCGGAAGGAGATCCGATACCAAACGCCGGGACGATCAGGCCCAGAAGGAAAACTATTCCATAAACGCTGCGGAAGATTCTGTTTTTGTTCATTGCGATTGTTCCCCGGGGCTGAAGATTCTTTTTAACTGAAAGTTTCGAAAGCTGTCCGGTACATTTCCTCTAAGCTGTATCCGAGACCGTCACCACTCGTAATAAACAGGAACGGGAATGTCCCCGTTAGCGCCCCAGTACTCGACCCTCATCGATCCGTTCGAGCTTCGCCGGATGTACCAGACCCCGGAGCTTCCTCGCCAGACCGCGATGTCCACCTTGCCGTCCGCGTCGTAGTCGTTCGGGACAAGCTCATCGCTCGACACTCCCCAGTTATAGGCGTCCGTCGAACTGGTCGAACTCTTGAAGATGTACCAGTTCCCGTTCGAAGGTCGGAACACGGTGATGTCGGCCTTCCCGTCGCCGTCGTAATCCGCCGGGATGGGAGTGTCTCCCGATGCTCCGTACTGTGTTGTGTGAAGAGATTCGTCCGTAGTGTGGAACGAGTAGAAGGTGTAGTTCGAATCGCGGAAGACGGTGATGTCGGCCTTCCCGTCTCCGTCGAAGTCCTTCGGAACCGGCTTGTCGGAGCTTATGCCGAACTGCTGGGAGAGGTTCGAACTTGTGGAGCTTAAGTAGATGTGCCAGTATGCGCTCGAGTCCGGCCTGTAGACCGCGATGTCCGTCTTCCCGTCGCCGTCATAGTCCGCCGGGACGGGGATGTCGCCTTCGACTCCGTATTCGGCCATCGTCGTGGTCCCGTCCGAGCTTCTGAGGATCCACCATTCGCTCGAGTCTCCAGTGACCTCCCTGTACATGCAGAAGTCTGTCTTCCCGTCGCCGTCGTAGTCCCCAGGAGCGGGAATGTCCGAGCTTCCTCCGAACTGGAAGGTGGGGTTCGACTGGTACTGGGGGTCCATCACGTACCAGGTGCCGTTCGACGGTCTCCAGACAGCGAGATCCGAAGGGGGGATGGCGCTCGCGTTGGCATCCTCGACAGCCAGGAGCCGGTCGCCGGCGTAGATGTATTCCTTGGCGAGCTGCGGAGTCGGGGTCGGAGAGGGATTGGCCAGAGGGTTCCAGTTGCTTCCCTCAGCGTGTTCGTTAAACTTCACGCCGAACCAGCCGTACCTGTCTCCCGAGAGCGGATCGGTCCTCGGAAGCCACCCGTTCCTCGCGAACGTCCCAAAGACGAGAAACAGCAGTAGTGCTAAACCGGCGAGCCAGTAGATGATCTTCCGCCTTCCGGGCTTTCTTGCCGTTTTCTTTGCTTGCGGCTTATCAACAAAACGCTTTGCCATATCAGCCTCTCTCAAAAGAAAAGACCGCCGGCCCGGTTTCCCGGATCAGCGGCCTTTTGCCAAGAATAAGTATGAGTAAAAAGTACTGAGGACTGAGCGTCTGACCTTCTGGAGTCGAATCGTCGCCGAACATCCCGACGAAATGACGAACGTTCCCGATCCTGTCTCTGCGTTCTCTGCGTGCTCTGCGGTTCAATCTCGCCCGTCGCTTGCGCTCCGGGTTCCGATCGCCTACGGTAGCCCGCGCTGACGCTCGGGCTTCGGACACGCCCGTGCGACGAATTTCTTTAGCTTCAGGGGAGGGGTAATGCACCAGCTACCTGACCTTTCTTCCCGGATGGATCGGAAGATCACCGGCCTTTCCGGCTGTCCGATCTGTCGGGAAGTCCGCGAACCGTATCAGACGCCGTCAGAATGTGTCAAGAAGTTTTGAGCAAAACAGTATCCCTCGATCATGTCCGAAGGCGGAACCCCGCGCGTAAGCGAGGGGGCCGTCGGCAGTTCCAGGTTCAAGGTTCAAAGTTCCAAAGCCGTGTCCGAAGCCCGAGCGTCAGGGAGGGCTGCCTCTAAACAGTTCCAGGTTCAAGGTTCCAGGTTCCACGGACGGAGACGCGTGGGATCCGGCATTCAGAATATCCTCTGCGCTTTCTGCGTGCTCTGCGGTAATCCGTTCTGTCCCTTGGCGTCCGTTACAGTCTTTATGTTGAAAGCAAAAGACAAGCTAAAGCTTGAACTCTGACGTGTTTACTCATCTCCGAATTCTTCTCCGCGGTCTCTGCGTGCTCTGCGGTTCTTGTTTTGCCCGTCGCTGGCGCTCCAGGTTCTGATTTCATTGGTCAATGAGCATTGGTCCGTGATCTACAAGCACGCTCCCTGACGGTCGCGTTTCCGCCGAGACCGTGTCGCCGCTTTTCTCTATTCCGATGCGATCAGGGTTAGAGACCCTGTAGCGTTGATCCCGTTCAATGCGTTCCTGAGCATAGGGATGATGCCTTCCGCTTCCATGTATTCCCTTCCTAGCAGCCTCCTGAAGCTCTTGTCTTCGGATCCGCCTTCGAGTTCGTCGAGCATCCCCTCGCAAAGTGCGGTGACCAGTTCCGGGGCGAACTGCTTTCCGCTGTTCCTCTGAAGGTCCTCGATCACCTCGTGAGCCGGGCGGCGCGCTTTGTACGGCCTGTTCGTCGTCATCGCGTCGAACGAATCGGCGAGGTTGACGATCTTCGCGATGTAAGGGATCTGGTCGTCGCGTAGGCCGTCAGGATAGCCGCGGCCGTCGAGCCTCTCGTGGTGATATTTCGCGGCAAGCGGAACGTCGGTGTACGGATGGTGGATCGGGAGCAGGATGTCGTAGCCGACTACCGGGTGCTTGCTGAGCTCCGCCGATTCTTTTGCGTTGATCCTCGTCGGGGAGTTGATTATGCGCTTCTCGACCGTCAGCTTGCCGACATCATGAAGATAGCCGGCAACGGCGACGCCTTCGACTCGCTCTTCGGACCAACCGAGCGACTTCGCGATCAGCTCCGAGTATTTCCCTACCCTGACCGAATGCCCTTCGGTGTATTTGTCCTTGTAATCGATCGCCGCCGCGAACGACTTGACCGTGTCGGCGTAGGTCAGCCGCATTTCTTCGTAAAGCCTTCGGTTCTGTTCAGCCTTCCGTTCGAGTTCCGCAAGCAGGTTGCGCTGGTAGATGCCTACGCCTATGTGCCTCGCCATCGCCTGCACGATCGCACGGTCGGCCGAGTTGAACGGCTCGCCGCTCGCCTTCTCGCCGAGCATCACAAGGCCGACCAGTTCGTCGTGGACGATCATCGGAATGATCAGCTCGATCCCTTTCTTTTCCACGAACGGCTGGTAGCGCTGAAAGAAGATCAGCATCTTCGCCTGGCTGACCTCGATCGCGCTCATCCCGGCGGTCAGGAACTCGCGCTCGTCGGCCGGATCGATCGATGCAGAGACCGGAAAATCATCCCCAAGCCCGCGCACCGCAAGGAAGTTCAGCTCGTGTCCGAACCTGGAATACCTTGCGATCCCGCCGCGCATGATCGCAAGTGACCCCAGAAGCAGGTGGAACGACGTCCGGATCATCTCGTGGAAGTTGTACTTGTGCGCGACTTCCTGGCCGATGTCGGCGAGCGCCGAGAAAGTGTGGATGAGTTTCTGTTCGGATTGTGGCATTGCGGGAAGTGGGGCGAACCTATGCCGTGACGATGCGGGCGTGCCGTGAAAGGCCAAGCGTTTCGAATAGATGGGCGGTGTCCGGATTGACGTCGGTGAACACGACTTCGGCGTTCGCGCCCGAAGCGGCGTCGATCACGCCAAGCAGGATCGAGATGCCTATGCTGTTCACGATCTCAGTGTCCCTGAAGCTCACAAGCAGCCGGCTGCAGCCGGCGGCGATCTTGTCGCGGCATTCGCGCTCGATCTTCTCGCCTGTGATCTTGTTTAGGTACTCATTCGCGTAGACGACGGCAGTTTCGCCTTCACGCCGGATGTCGGCTTCTTGGGTTATCGACATTTTTCCCTTGTAAAGACCAAGATGCGTGCGTCCGCCAGGTTGGCGGGCGCGGGGTCCTTATGTTCGTGGTTTGGAATTGAGCCTGAAAACTCGCGACTTAAAGTAATACTTTAAGAAATGGATGTCAATACCGTGAATTTCAGCAAAATGCGACGAAAGTAGTTCACCGCAGGGGCGCAGAGATTCTCAGGAAGGGGTAAACGCGAAGGTCGCTATGGTCGCAAAGGGAATCAGTGCGTTCTGTCGTTGATCCCCGACAAGCTGAATTTTGTCGGACATCCGTTTAGAGCAGCGCTTTGCGCTGCACTAAGCGCGAATAATCACGCAATCGCTTCGCGATGCGCGCCGATGCGACATGGTCCGTGGGTTCCGCTTCGCTTCACCCACGGCTAAATGCAGGTCGTCGCTTCGCGACTTCGCAAGGATCGGCGGGATAGCCACCAACGGACTCTTGGCTCCTACGGAGCCGAGGTTTCAAATTGGTCGCGAGGCTATTAACATATCGCGCCGATGGCGCTTTTCATAGGCCAACGATTGATGGTCGTTCCTCAATTTCCATTGGTCAATGGTCATTGGTCAATGAGAGTCTGCCGGCTACTTCTTCCAGTAGGTCTTGATCTTCAGGTGGAGCATAGGGAACGGGACGTATTCCGCCTGGCGGCCGGATTCCCTCAGCTTCTCGACCATATGCAGGCCGCCGTCGGCGTTGCGGGTATGCACTATGAACGAGGCCGAACGGTTGAATTCGACATTCTCGGCGAGCCATTCCGCGACGGCGTAACCCGTTCGGCCGAAATCGTCGTGATCGTTCGATTCGTAGTGGTGGGGCAGGAGGTCGTGGTCAAGGAAGATCGCGTCGAACTTCTGTTCGGCAAGGACGCGCTTGGCGTCGACGACCGTCGAAACGATCTCAAGATTGTCGCCTTTGAAGCGTTTTTCGAACCAGCGGTGCCTCCGCTCGTCGTCGTCGAGAACAAAAACGTCGATCGGGTCCCGCTCCGCTGAGAGGTCAGCTAAACCCAAACGTATCAACAAACTGCGCAGGACCTTCTTCATTATTTCCGTGGTTCGGCAAAGCAGTAAATATATCACACGGACCGCCCTTCGGGCATCCGCCGGAGCGCCTCGATAGCCCCATCCTGCGAAGATCGTCGGCGGGGTGAGTGAAACTTGATAAAGCGCATCGCGGTGCTATAATCCTTTGAGATTCGAGGCGGTCCAAGGGACTCTCCCTGTCCCGATCCGGCATCCGCACATTTTTTCAGCCAAATGCCCCAGGAAAAACCAACACTCCGTCCGGTCCCGGAACCCGATGAAGAGCCGCGTTTCGACGATGCCGGCGAGGCAGCCGTCTGCAGGAAGTGCTTCGGGACGGGGATGGAGTACGTCGAGGGCAAAGGCGTGCGAAGATGCGCGTGCCGAAGGCAGAGTTCGCAGTCCGGCCTGATCGCGGCGGCGCGGATCCCCAGGCGTTACGAAAACTGCCATTTCAATACCTACCGCCCCGGCAATCCGTCACAGGAAAAGGCATTCAAGTTCGCGTCGCGTCTGGCGATGGACTATCCCGCGGTAGACCGCGGACTGTTGTTGATGGGAACGGTCGGCGTCGGAAAGACGCACCTTGCGGTATCGATCCTGAAAGGGCTGACCGAGCGCGGATTCACCTGTCTTTTCTATGAGTTCGGGACGCTTCTGAAGGAGATCCAGAATTCCTACAATCCGGTTTCGAAGACTTCCGAGCTGACCGTCCTGGCGCCGGTTTTCAACGCGCAAGTGCTTGTGCTGGATGAACTTGGAGCCTCGAAACCGACGGACTGGGTCCGCGACACGATGGCGCACGTGATCAACACGCGCTACAACGACCGGAAGTTGACTGTGTTCACTACGAATTATCTGGACAGGACAGGAGACAGCCGTGACGAGACCCTGCAGGACAGGATAGGGATCCGCCTCAGGTCAAGGCTGTTCGAGATGAGCAAGACGCTCGTGATGTCCGGAGAAGACTACCGCCGTACCTACGACCGGCCCCTGGAAGCCGCTTCCTCCTGATCCGCCTCACGCCTTCGCTTCCGACCTGACCTTCGGAGCGAATTTCACCCACAGCCTGTAGCCGAAGAGAACCGCGAGTACGATCCCCGCGACGATCGGCCAGAAGAAGTCCGATTTCTGGATCAGATAGAAATGGATGACGCCGAAGACCGCCGCGACATAAACCAGCCTGTGGAGCCTCTGCCATCGCTTCCCCCCGAGCCTCTTTATCCAGCCTTTCGTTGATGTTACCGCGAGCGGGAGAAGTATCCCGAGAGCGCTCATTCCGAGTGCGATGAACGGCCTCTGCCAGACGTCCCCGACGATCGCTGACAGGTCGAGCGACTTGTCGAAGATCGAATAGGTGATCAGGTGCGCGCAGCCGTAGAAGAATGCGAACAGCCCGAGCATCCGCCTGTAGCGGATCAGGTCGTTGCGGCCCGTGATCTTCCGAAGCGGAGTCACCGCGAGCGAAATCAGGAGGAAGAGGAGCGTCAGCACGCCGGTCGTCGCGAGAACGAACTCGACCGGATTGGCGCCGAGATTACCCTGGTACCAGTCCCAGGCAAGAAGCGCCGGAGGGACGAGGGCGTTCACCACGATCAGGACCTTGTTGAACTGCGTATCGTTCATCCGTGCTCTCAGTAGTTCTTCCTGAGGTCCATCCCCTTGTAGAGCCCCGCCACTTCTTCGGCGTATCCATTGAACAGAAGCGTCTCGCGCCGGCCGTATTCCCCGATCCTTCGCTCGGTCGCCTGCGACCAGCGGGGGTGATCGACCTCGGGATTCACATTGGAATAGAAACCGTACTCGTTCGGCGTCGCCGCGCTCCAGGTAGTCGGGGGCTGTTTGTCGGTGAAGGTGATCCTGACGATCGACTTGATGCTCTTGAATCCGTATTTCCAGGGAACGACCAGCCTGATCGGCGCCCCGTTCTGCGGAGGCATAAGCTTGCCGTACAGGCCCGTCGCGAGGATCGCCAAGGGATGCATCGCCTCGTCCATTCGAAGACCTTCGACGTACGGGAAAGGGATCCCCGCGAACACGTTCCCCATCGCGTTCGGTCCTTCGGGAAGCTTCACGTCCGGTCCTTCCGGGTTCGATCCGCCGTAATAGGTCTGGAAAGCGACGTACTTCGCGGAGCTCAAAGGCTTCGCCATCTCGATGAGCTTCTTCAGAGGAAACCCGACCCAGGGGATCACCATCGACCAACCCTCCACGCACCGGAAGCGGTAGATGCGTTCTTCCTGTTCGATCTTCAGAAGCTCCTCGATCCCGAAGACACGCGGCCTTTCTACAAGGCCGTCGACGGTGACGGTCCAGGGATCCGAACGAAAGTCCTCGGCAAGCGAGGCGACTCCGCGCTTGTCAGTGGTGAACTCGTAGAAGTTGTTGTAATTGGTAACGTCCTCGATCGGAGTGAGCTCGTCTTTCAGCGGCCCTTTCGCCTCTGAAAAACCCTCGATATCAGCGGTTGTAACCTCGCGCGGCGGAGGCGGATTCAGATACCGGTAGACCAATCCCGTCGCGGCGGCTGTCCCTGCCAGCGCACCGGCGCGGATGAAGTTCCTGCGGTTCAGGTACGCGGACTCGTCCGTGATCTCGCTCGATCTGATCTTTTCGCTTTCGGACATAACAACGGTGTCGCTTACGGATTCGGCCCGTTGGGCGGACCGGATTCCCGCGAAGTGAATTGATTCCAATTCGTAAGCTTTATATTCCGTTGTGAGGGGACGCCTGCGAGTTGCAGCGGGAGGGATCAGTACGCGGATCCGGAAACGGCGGCAGGACGGCCGCCCTCGGCCTCCTGAGCGATCTTCACGCCGACCGAGGCGCCGATCCTCGTCGCGCCGGCCTCGAACATCTTGCGGGCGTCGTCGATGCCTTTTACACCGCCGGAAGCCTTCACTCCGAGCGCCCTTCCGACCGTTCGGCGCATCAGGCGGACATCCTCGACGGTTGCGCCGCCCTTGGAGAATCCCGTCGAGGTCTTTACGAAATCGGCTCCCGCGTTCCTCGACGCGATGCACGCGCGCACCTTTTCGTCGTCGCTCAGAAGCGCGGTCTCGATTATCACCTTGCAGAGCACCTTGTTCTCGTGCGCCGCTTCGGCGACGGCGCGTATATCGTCCTCGACCGCGCAGTCGTCGCCTGATTTCAGGGCGCCGACGTTGATCACCATATCGACCTCTTTCGCGCCGTTGAAGATCGCCCGTCGCGCCTCGAACGCCTTGACGTCCGGGAGTGTCGCGCCCAAAGGAAACCCGATCACGGTGCAGACAGGGATACTCGTCCCCTGCAGGAACAGAGCCGCCTTCTTCACCCAGACCGGATTGACGCAGACCGACGCGAAGCCGTACTTCGCGGCCTCGTCGCATAGCTTCCGGATGTCCGATTCGCTTGCTTCAGGTTTCAAAAGCGTGTGATCGATCAGCGATGCCCAGTCGTGAGCCGTGGCAGTTTCGCCGAGGACGATGCCGATCCTGGACGCGCCCGCATCGACTATCCGCTCAACATCGGCCCTGCAAAACGTAGGACACGCGTCCTCGTCCAGACGCGCGATGACAAGGTCGGTGATCTGCTCGATCAGCTGTTCGTAATTGCCGTTGTTCATCGGATCCTATGATCGGTTCGTGTACTGGCCCTCGATCGTCCTGATCTTCCCTACCCTCCGCTCGTGACGCGGCTCGCTGATATCGTGCGTGAGGAAAGCGGTGACTATCTCGCGCGCCTCTTCAAAGCTGTTCTGGCCGCTTCCGAGCGACAAGACATTCGCTCCGTTGTGCTCCCTCGCGTTCTTCGCCAGCGCCGGATTGTAGCACGCAGCAGCGAGAACGCCGGGGACCTTATTTGCGGTCATCGCGCTCCCTATCCCGGCTCCGTCGATGACGATGCCCGCGTCCGCCTGGTTCTTCGAGACCGCAAGCGCTACGGCGTGGGCGAAATCCGGATAATCGACGGCGTCTTTCGAATTCGTTCCGAAATCCCTGACCTTCAGGCCTTGTCCGGAAAGGAATCCCGCGAGCTTCTCTTTCAATTCGAACCCGCCGTGGTCGCACCCGATAGCGACCGAGGTGACCTTGAACGAAGGCGACCTGGGTTTCTTTGTGACCAGAGTAATGTTTTTCGCGGCGATGATGTCGCCCGCGAGCGGAGTGAACTTCGCGCCTTCCGAAATCCGGAGCCGGTCGCCGTCCTCAAGTCCGCGCAGGTCGTCTTCCGTGATCAGGGTCTTCGCGGATTCGTCCCGATCGAAGTCCTTAGGCCGATCGGGGGGAAGCGAGTTTACGCGAACGTGCTCCGGATAGGTTTTCACGGGCTCTTGCTCTTCCGGAACTGTCGCGAGAACCTCACGGACCAGTTCGCGCACTCGTTCCCTTCTTTCGCTGTTTTCCGACATATTGCGATGAGACCAACGGGCCCCGTTTGACGTGTATCGGTCGCTCAAATAGTATTTCCAAACATCATTCCAATCAAACTTCGGAGGGCATTTGCCTGTGTCTACCAGGAAGGCTGCGGCCGTATCTGAATTTAGCGATCCAAACCTCGACATAATGTTCACCGCGGAGCAGATCGAGGACCGTGTGAAAGAACTCGGAGTGGAGATCACACGGGATTACAAAGGAAAGGACCTGGTGGTGGTGGGCGTGCTCAAGGGTTCGTGCGTGTTCCTTTCGGACCTGATCAGGCAGATCGATCTGCCTATGGACATCGACTTCATGTCGGTAGCGAGCTACAAGGACGGGACCGTTTCTTCGGGCGATATCGAGATACTGAAAGACCTCACAAAGCCGATCCGCGGGAAGGACGTGATAATCGTCGAGGACATAATCGACACCGGCCTGACCCTCCACAGGCTGGTCGACATCCTGGGGACCCGCGGCGCCAACTCCATCCGCATCGCGACACTCCTGGACAAGCCCGAACCGAGGGTCAAGAAAGAAGTCTCGGTGGATTACTGCGGATTCGAGATACCTAACAAGTTCGTCGTGGGATACGGCCTCGATGTCGCGGGGCGGTTCAGGAACCTTCCGTTCGTCGCCGTCGTGAAGGATCCCGATCAGCTCTGATCGGCGCTCCACGATTCGATCGATTCCCAGACTTCCCTTCTTACGCTCGCCTCGTGAGGGAATTCCTTCGCAAATGCCTGCCTCAGTGCGTCCGCGTAATTCTCAAGGTAATCACCGAGCGCCGAACGGCTTTCCGCCGTGTAGGTCGTCCGGAACTCGCCCTCGTCCGACCGGGCGAATTCCGAGCTGAAGAACTTCCCGGTCGCCATCACATCCGGAATATGCTTTCGGCGCATGTACGATTGGAATTCGGAAACGAGTTGATCGGGAACTTCGACGATGACCGTGTAGTGGATCATTGTTCGGCTTGCGACAGTTCCAGCAGTCGGTCGATCTGCGCTTTGTGGCCGTTGAAGTGGGCGATGCTCATATCGACCGCCTGAATGGGGTCGATCGGGCCCGATACCGGATGCTTGAACACGGCCCTCACGAGCGCTTCCTCGTCACAAGAGGCCACATAGTTCCGAAACCAATCCTGGCTCTCGTCCCAGGCCGCCCTGACATCCGCGAGACTTACGTCGCCCTTCGGATTCATCGTCCTTGAAGGCACCTTCACGCGGATCCTGTTACCCAGCACGAACATCACGACCTTCAGCATCACTTTGTTCTTGAATGATCTCTTGTAGCCCTTGATCTCTGAGAACTCGGGAAGCCCGAGCAGCACCTCTCTCTCTGCAACCGCCATGTGCTCGACGATCTCCAGGACCGACCATTTGTCATCGAGAGGCCGGGCTCTGAGAACGTCCTCGGGTAGCGACGAGAGCTGGTCGAGCAGCCCTGTGCGCATCGCTTCGAACGAATCCATCTTTTCGCGGAGCTTGGTCGATGTCACTCGGAGACCTCCTTGGTAACAAGTTTCAGGAAGCTCTCTCCCGCCGGGAGCTCGAGCCCGAAGTTTTCTGCGATCGTCTGACCGATGTCCGCGAGCGATCCTCTGGTCCCTAGATCGGCGCCCTGCTTCGCGCTTTTGCCATACGCGAGCAGGAGAGTGTACTCGCGGGTGTGGTCGGTGCCGCGGTAGGTCGGGTCGTTCCCGTGATCGGCGGTGATGATCATCAGGTCGTCGTCCCGCATCGCGCCGATTATCTCCGGCAGCCTCGTATCGAAATGCTCGAGCGACCGCGCATAACCCTCAACGTCGCGCCGATGCCCGAAAAGCATGTCGAAGTCCACGAGGTTAGAAAAGATCAGTCCCCGCGTATCTTCCCCAAGCGCTTCTATCGTTCGGTCGATCGACTGCTCGTTGTTCTTCGCCTTCAGGTCGCTGGTCACGCCCATCGAATCGTAGATCGACGAGATCTTGCCGATCGCCACGACGTCGAGCCCTTTGGAAGAAAGAAGGGGGAGCAGATTCCTCTCCGGCGGAGGGACCGCGTAATCGTGCCTGTTCTCGGTGCGGGAGAAATCAGCGGAGTTCGATCCGACGAATGGCCTTGCGATCACGCGTCCTACCCTGTGCTCGCCGTCCAGCATCGCGCGCGCCTGTTCGCAGATCTCATACTGACGCTCGATAGGAATGACTCCTTCGTGTGCCGCTATCTGAAAAACGGAATCGGCCGACGTGTAAACGATGGGTTTGCCGGTGGCAACGTGTTCTTCGCCGAGTTCCTTGATGATCTCCGTACCTGAAGCGGTCTTGTTCCCGAGGATTCCCGGAATGCCGGTCCGTCTAACGAACTCGCTGATCAATGTATCGGGAAAGCCGTTTGGGTAGGTCGGAAACGCCTTCTCCAAAATGATCCCCGCCATCTCCCAGTGGCCGGTCGTGGTGTCCTTTCCATTCGAACGCAGCGCGCATTTGCCGAAACAGCCGACGGGCGACGGGTCGGGCTCGAAATTCTCGAAGCGACGGATGTTTCCGATCCCGAGTTTCCGAAGGTTTGGGAGGTTCACCTCCCGGAAGGACAGCACGTGCCCAAGGGTGTCCGAACCGGCGTCCCCCCATTCCGCCGCGTCCGGCATTTCGCCGACTCCGACGCTGTCGAGGACCATCAGGTTTATTCGATTGAATTTCATTTCTTTGACTCAGATCGGAAATGGGGAATTATGAATTGAGAGTTGGAAAAGGCAAACAGTAAGATCTGATTTTTTCAATCGTACCTGCTCCCGAAAACAAGGCCATAAAAAAATCTGACGACTCAAGAGGGGCATAATTCTCCGTTTCCTATTCTCGATTAACCGCTTATTTCTCCCGACTCCAAATCCTCAATTCTCAATCCCCAATTCTCAACCCCGCATCCGCACCGCACGAGCTTACTCCTTCGGCGCGGTGTATCCTTCCCTTGCACGGACCTCTGCGCCCGGCGCTACATCCCTGAGTCTCACCTCGATCTTTCGATACGAGCCGTCCTGCTTCTCATTCGTCGAGTAATACCCGAGACTGTACTTGCTCCCGATCTCCGACGCCACTTCGCCGAACGCGTTCGCCGCGTCCCTTATGTCCGACGCCGGGAACACTCTTCCTCCGGACCGCGTTGCGATCTGCAGCATCTCCTCGCCTGCTATTTCGTAGAGCCGCTTGCTGATATCTAGCCTGACAAAATCCCCTATCTTGCAGAAGTCGTAGACCCGTTCCATTTTGGAGCCCTTCGGAAACTGGTCCCAGTATTTCCGTATCTGGGTATCTGAAAAGTGAGTCGCCGAATTGCAGTCCCCGAGCAGGTTATCCTCGAATCTCTCCCGGGTGTCGATGTTCACGAAGTAATTGACTATTCCCGAACGGGCGAGTTCAGATTCGGCCTTACTGAAATCCCAGAAACTGGTCGAATCGACGCCGTCAGTCAGCGCGACGAGTGCCCGACGGCCCCGAAATCTCTGTGCGGGCGGTGCTCCGAAAATGTCCTTGGCGACCATCAAGAGCCCGTCATAGAAAGGCGTTCCGCTGCTTGTCCCGATCTGCGAAAGAGATTTCGCCAGCCCGTCCTTGTCCTCCGACAGGTCCGAGACGATCTCGCTATACGCCTCAACACGGCGCCCGCTGACTTTCTGGTTGAAGGCGACGATCGCGACGCGGTCGCCGGGTCTGAGAGCGCGGATGAAGTACTCTGCGGCCCTTACAATGAGACGAAGATCCGATCGTGTGGACCCGGAAGTATCGAGCAGGAGCGCCACCTCGAATGGAGCGCTTTCCGACGAGAAGCTCGCGATCTCCTGGCGAACGCCGTCTTCGAAAACCTCGAAATTCGCCGCCGTCAGGCCCGAAAGCGGCTTGCCCGTCTTGTCCGTGACGGCCAGAGGGACCTCGACCAGGCGAGTCTCTATCTCCAGCACTTCATCCGCGATCCTCTCGCGAGAGTTACCTTCCTGCGCGATGATCGCGACGGAAAAAGCTGCAATCAACGAAACGCACAGCAAATGTCTTGTTGTCGCTCTGGTCCACATACCTGCGATAAACAGAGTCTACCAAAATTCTCTTCCGAAATACCCGCTTCTCTCACCGGAGCCGTTTTAATCGGGACCTGCCCCGTAAAGACATCGCCGGGATCCGATCGAAATGCAAATGCCGCCGGTAACGCACGTGAACAGGCATCCGATGACCGCTCGGCGCCTCTTCGAACTAGCCCCCGGCCCTCCGAACTCATTCTCCCTAAGATTATTTTTTGCAAAAACTTGCAATTTTTCTGAAATGGTATTACAACTAGTGCAGTTTCAAGTATTAACGTCTCACAATTTGTGATTTTCGTATGTGATCGGGACTCGAGCGGCTTTTCAGTCTCCCGTTTCAGATCAGTCGGATATCCACCGGGAGGCTTTCCGGACGGCGGCCGAGAATTGAATTGGATCGTTCGAAACGGCAATGCGGGGAGTATCGTTACCTATCACTATTCGAAATCGGTATTAGTTCAGAGGAGGGAGTTTAATGAGGAGTACAGTATCCAATAGATTGGTGCTTGTTTATTGCTTCGCGATAATTGCGCTCGCATTTGCGGGTGCCTGGCTTATGGTAGGCACCCCGACTTCGGAGGCGAAAGCGGGTGACCGCACGGCCTCACTTGGCGGCACGACATTTCCGGGCACCGGCACGGGCGCTATCCCGGACAGGGGCGCCGTTGGCTGCGGAGAGCCGCGAGGCGCGGCCCGGGACGTAACGTTTAACGTAACAGGGCTTTCGGGAGCACCTTCAGACGTGGCGGTTGATTTCACTTCCACTCACACCTGGGTAGGCGATCTCAACATTTCGCTGATCTCGCCGGACGGTACGACCCACATCGTTCAGGAAGCCACCGGCGCCACTACTTCGACTTCTTGCGGAGACAGTTCTGACGTGGCAGGGCTCTATTCATTCAACGATGCTGCGGTAGGCGACTGGTGGGCAGCGGCGGCAGCTGCCGACGGCACGACCCCGCTTCCGAACACTGCTTACAGGACAACATCTGCAGGTCGGGTTCCCTCAGGCGGAGCGCCCACCGTTATGACGACGGCTTTCGCCGGAATTCCCACGGCTAACGGAACCTGGACTTTGAGGTTTTCGGACTCTGGCGGCGGCGATACCGGATCGGTAAGCGCTGCCAATTTAACCCTCTCCACAGCAGCTCCTCCGTCCGGATCGACCAACGTCGATTTTAACGGCGACGGCACGACCGACCACGCG
>JAGFIQ010000120.1 GCA_024103495.1 Aridibacter famidurans | reverse complement strand
GCCTTTCCTGATGGCGGTCGCGGTTCTGGCCGGCGGTTCGGGTTCGCTTTCGGGACCGTGGTCGCGTGAATCCGCATCCTCATTTGCTGCCGAAGGCTGTTCGAAAGGATCGCCGGGAGGTGGAGCGATCGGGCGGTCGACCACCGACGAAGTTCCGCCCTCCTCTTCTTCCATTGCCTCCGGCGACGCGTCAGGTTCGTCAACCTTCAATCGGGCACCGCAGTGAAAACAGAATATCGCCTGGCCGAGGGCTTCGGACCCACATTCTGAACAAGCAGGCAATTGAGCTACTGATTGCGGCATTTTCGTGAAGGAGAGATGATCGCGTTACGCGGACCGGGATTCACACCCTTGCGAATATCTCGTGTTGCTCACCGAGGTCGCGCGCGGCCGGAGTGATTATCGTCTTGGCATTCACGTAGATCTTCGCACCTCTTGAAAGCGCGTCTTTCACATCGTCCTCGCTAACAAAATCCAAAGGTGCCGAGCGGCTGCCGTTGGGAGCGGTCTGCTCCGACACGGGATGCACCACGGCGGGTTTGGGCGGTTCAGGCATTGTTTCCCTCACCGGCGTTTCCGCCACCGGGCGTTCGTTGAGCTTCTTCTGGAGGAACTCGTCAACGATCGAGGCTATCTCGTTACGCCCGACGGACGGCCTGGAAGGCGCGGTCCGCACGAGACGCCGCGCTTCACTTCTGACCGGAGCGGCCGTTGTCACCGGCCTGGTTTCGAACGCGACACGCTTGATATCAAGAAGATGATGTGGCGACACATTGTCTGAGGTCACGTTTCCGCCCCAGGATCCGCACCCGAGCGTCATCGACGGGGGAAGAGCCGTCGAAAATCCTATCGCGCCGTGGGTCGTCGGCGAATTGATGACGACCCTCGATGCCGGCATCTGTTCTCCGTATCTGATCGCGGCTGCGCGGTCGCGCGTATGCATTCCCGCGGTGTGCCCCATTCCGCCGAACCTCAATATCTCATCGCACCGCGCCGCAGCTTCCTTCACGCCGTCAACCACAAAGTACGCCAGCGTCGGCGAGAGTTTCTCTATCGACCAGGGGTAATCGCGGCCGACGCCCGCGCAATCCGCAAGCAGGCATCTTGTTCCCGAAGGGATCGAAATGCCGGACAGCTCCGCAATGTACGCCGCAGACTTGCCGACTATCCCGGCATTGAGCGTTCGCTTCGGCGTTAGCAGCACCTGAGCTACCTTTTCGGCCTCCTCACTTGATAGAAAATAGCCGCCTCGTGATTCAAACTCACTTCGGAGATCGGCTGCGACGGAAGAATCGACCACTACCGATTGTTCGGAAGCGCAGATCGTGCCGTTATCGAAGCAAGTGCCGGTCAGGATATCAGCGGCCGCCTTTCCGAGATCGGCCGAAGCTTCCACGTACACAGGAACGTTTCCGGGCCCGACCCCGAACGCCGGCTTGCCCGAAGAATACGCCGCTCGCACGAGACCGATTCCTCCGGTAGCGAGGATCACGGCCGTTTTTCCGTGCTTCATCAGCGCCTCGGTGCCCTGGATCGTAGATGTTTCGAGGCACCTCACCGCGCCTTCCGGAAGTCCCGCTTCGAGCGCCGCCGATTTCATCACCTTTGTCGTCTCGGCGATACATCTCGCGGCAGAAGGATGCGGTGAAAGGACGATGGAATTGCGGGATTTGATCGCGATTATGATCTTGAAGATCGCGGTGCTTGTAGGATTGGTCGAAGGAACTATCGCTGCTACAACGCCTCTGGGTGCGGCTATCTCGACAACGTTCTGATCTTCCTTAACGACTCCGACCGTTCTCAGGTCCCGGAAGTAGTTCCAGACATCTTCTGCCGCGAATCTGTTCTTTTCGTGCTTGTCTTCCGCTATTCCGAACCCGGTCTCATCGTGTGCAAGCTGGCCGAGCCGCATCGCTTCCCGCAGCGCCGCCTGAGCCATCGCCTCGCAAATTTCGTCGATCCGCGTCTGATCGAAACGGGAAAGCTCGAGAAAGGCGAGGTGGGCCGCATCAACGGCGTCTCTCGCCTCTTGCTGCGATACCAGATCCTTGTCGGTCATCGGGAATTACTTCGTCGTTGTAAACTGAGCCCGGAATCCTTGGCTATTGGCAGGAATTCCGGGTCCTCGCAGTTTTGGTGCTTTCGTGCTACTTCGCCTTGGACTTGGATTTGTCGGAGCTGCCTACGCTGGCCTGTCCGCCGGTTCCCGACCCAAGCTCGCCCTTGGCGCCTCCCCTGATCGACTTGCCCTGCGTAACGCTGTTTCCCGGAAGCACATCCTCGACCTCTGAATGCGGTCTGGGAATGACGTGAACACTGATCAGTTCTCCGACCCTCCTCGCCGCCGCGGCGCCTGCATCGGTCGCCGCCTTTACGGCTCCGACATCTCCCCTGACGAATATCGTAACGTAGCCGGCTCCGATGTATTCCTTGCCGATGAGTTTGACATTGGCCGCCTTTACCATCGCGTCAGCCGCCTCAACGGCGCCGACAAAACCCTTCGTCTCGACCATGCCTAACGCTTCCAGAGTCATCGATCAGTTCCTCGCTGTTTTGGATTGAAAATGAATTCTATTATACGAATGGAATAACGCCTAAACGTAACACGCCTCTCTCGCAATAATCAAGCCTTCCCGCAGAGCGCCCCGCAGCCGTAAAGAATTGACATCATTGCGATTTTAACGATATATTTCCGTTTTGTCTCCAAACCCGGACGTATCGTGCCGCACGCGCCGAAACACGTTAGAAATGGCTGAATCTTTGGGCGAAAAACTGCGCAAGGCTCGCGAGGAACGAGATGTTTCCATCAGCGAGGTTGCGGAACAGACGAGGATCTCGGCACTTTATCTGGAGGCGATCGAGAACGACGACTACAAGCCGCTCCCGGGCGGCATTTTCAATAAGGGCTTCGTTAAGTCATTTGCAAAGTACGTCGGCGTCGATGAAGCAGAGGCGCTTCAGGAATATGCGCGAATCGCTGCGGGTCAGGAGGGGCAGGATCCTGATAGGACAGAGAAGTACAAGCCGGAAGTCCTGACCGACGACCGATCCGGCCCTTCGCTGCTACCCACGATCATATTCTCGGTGATCATCCTCGGGCTTCTTGCGTGGGGAGTGATGCTGCTCGTGAACTATTTGCAGGGGAATGCATCGCCAGAGCCATCGCAGCCCGCCGATTCGGCACAGAATTCCAACAACGCCAATACGACGCCCGAGCCGACGCCGCTGCCCCCGACCGATGAGGTAAAACTCAGGATCAAGACAGGTCCTGAAGACCTTTCCGTCGCTGCCACCGTCGACGGCAATCAGAGTTCGGTCCTGATCCCGGCCAACAACGAGATGGAGTTCACCGGCAAACAAAGCGTTAGAGTAAGCTACTACAAGGGTCTTGCGGGAACGATCGAGGTGTCTCTGAACGGCACCAAACTGGCGACGCCTCAGCCGCCGGAGGATCTTTCGACCCAGGCTTTTGAGTTCGAGATCAACCAAGGCAATATAAAGGAAATATTGAGGAGCGGCAGGATACTTCCGCCGGCGTCTGCTGAAAGTCCCGCGGGAGAACCAAACCAGGCGTCTGCGCAGAGTGGAAGCCAATGATAAGACCGTAGAGAATGCGGCATTTCGAGAACGAAACGAAACTGAGCGGAATAAAGACCGGAATCGGCCTGAAGAGCGCCCGCGGAGCGATCGCGGGCGCTTTTGCTTTGAAGACCGCGAACAGATTCACTTATTGAAATTATGACCATTGAGAAAATCCCTGAAGGACTCACCTTCGACGACGTCCTTCTGGTCCCAGCCTATTCAGACATTCTTCCAAGCGAAACCGACACGCGGACCAACTTCTCGCGGAAGATCGATCTCAATATCCCGCTCTGCTCGTCAGCGATGGATACAGTCACCGAGGCCGCACTGGCGATCGCCCTTGCCCAACAGGGCGGGATCGGCGTGATCCATAAGAACATGTCGATCCGGGAGCAGGCGGAAGAGGTCGACAAGGTCAAGCGAAGCGAGTCCGGAATGATCGTCGATCCGGTGACCATACGGGACACGGCACTCGTGTCCGAAGCGATGGGGATAATGGAGCGCTACAAGATCAGCGGCGTTCCCGTGGTCGACGAGAATGGAACGTTGGTCGGGATCATCACGAACCGCGACCTTCGATTCGAAACTCGCTACGACATTCCCGTTTCGGAGGTGATGACACCCCAGCCGCTTGTCACCGTCCCGATCGGAACAACGCTTGAGCAGGCAAAGGTGAAGCTCCAACAGCACAAGATCGAGAAACTGCTTGTAGTCGACGAAGACGAATACCTGAAGGGCCTGATCACCGTAAAGGACATCCAGAAAGCGATCAAGTACCCAAATGCCGCCAAGGACGAGCTCGGAAGGCTGCGTTGCGCGGCCGCGATAGGTGCGACGGGCGACTATCTTGAACGCGCGTCCGCATTGATCGAGATGCGTGCCGACGCGATTGTGATCGACACCGCGCACGGCCATTCATCAAGGGTCATCAACGCCGTCCGTTCGGTGCGAGAGAACAATCCGGACGTTCAGCTGATCGCCGGGAACGTGGCGACCGCCGAAGCCACCCACGCGCTCATCGCGGAAGGCGTCGACGCGATAAAGGTCGGAATAGGACCGGGAAGCATTTGCACAACCCGGGTCGTGACCGGCGCCGGCGTCCCGCAGGTCACGGCGATCCTTGAATGCGTGGGCGCGGCGAAAGAATCCGGGGTCCCGGTCATCGCCGACGGTGGCGTCAAGTTCTCGGGCGATGTCACGAAGGCGATCGCGGCGGGGGCCGACTGCGTGATGATCGGATCGCTCTTCGCCGGAACTCAGGAAGCGCCGGGCGAGGTGATCCTGTACCAGGGCCGCTCGTTCAAATCGTATCGCGGAATGGGCTCGATCGGCGCGATGAAAAAAGGCTCGAGCGACCGCTACGCGCAGGAAGGAAACGTGTCCGATTCCAAATTCGTGCCCGAAGGCATTGAAGCCCGAATCGCATACAAGGGGACGCTTGAGGAGATGGTCACGCAGTTAGTCGGCGGCCTCAGGTCCGGAATGGGTTACACGGGATGCCGCAACATCAACGAGATGCAGGAGAAAGCGAGGTTCGTGAGGATCACCGCCGCCGGCCTGAAGGAGTCGCACGTTCACGACGTGATCATCACGAAAGAGGCTCCGAATTACAGGCTCGAGAGCTGAATCCCTGGACGCTAGACCCTGTGGTGGTCCGCTCGCCAGTCTGTCACGGCGAGCTTGATGTCTTTCTGCGTTTTTAACTCTCCGCTGAGCGTCCTTTCCAGGAGCGACGGAAGTTCCTCGTCGGAAGCGAACCGAAGCGCGATGACCATCTGAAGGTCGAGCTCCGCCGCGCGGATAACCAGTTCCTCCGGCAGCAGACGCGAATATCTTATCGACTCTTCCAGCCTTATGACCCTGTCCTGGTTCTTCAGGGCGAACAGCCGCGCGATCAGCATTAGCAGGATCAGTGATACTCCAAGGATGAGGAGCGCCGCATGGTCCCAAGAGGGTTCCTTGTAAAGCCTGACTGCCCAGAAAATGAGGTTCGCCGCCATCAGCGGCGCGAGTACAAAATGAAAGGGCGGGAACCAGCGAACGTGGTTCCTGTAGTTTTGAGCTTCTTTCATCAGACATCTACCTCCGTGAAATTCTACAAACGACCTGGCGGCCGGCCGGACCCGGATTCGTCAAGAGTAAAATCCTCTCCCGGATTAATGAAACGGTTCTTCTCGAACCGGTACTGTTTGTCGTAGAGCTGCTTGTAGCGGCCTTCAAGAGCGATCAATTCTTCATGGGTTCCGCTTTCGACGATCTGACCGTCTTCGACGACCAGGATATTATCGGCGCTCCGAATTGTAGACAGCCTGTGAGCGATCACGAATGTCGTTCTTCCGTGCCGAAGGCTCCGAAGGCCCTCCTGGATCATATGCTCGCTCTCCGAATCGAGGCTCGATGTCGCTTCGTCGAGAATCAGGATCCTGGGATCCGCCAGCAGCGCACGGGCGATCGCGATCCTCTGCCTTTGCCCTCCCGAAAGCTTGACGCCTCGCTCGCCCACGATCGTGTCGTAGCCATTCTCGAACCGCTCGATGAACTCGTCGCAATAGGCGATCCGGCAAGCTTCTTTCACTTCATCGAGCGACGCGGAAGTTTTTGAGAACTGGACGTTCTCGAGGATCGTCCCGTCGAACAGGAAGTTCTCCTGAAGTACGACGCCGAGCCGACGTCTGTAGTCGCGCAGGCGGATCTCCTGCAGATCGATGCCGTCGACGAGCACCTTTCCGCGTCCCGGCTGAACAAAGTTCAGAACGTGAGCGAGAATGGTCGATTTTCCGGAGCCGCTGGAACCGACCAGCGCGGTCGTTGAACCGGCGGGTGCGTCGAAAGATACACCTTTTAGAACAGGGGTTCCTGGCTCGTATTCAAAATGGACGTCGCGGAAGCTTATATCACCGCGGATCTGTTTCAACGGCCTTCGGGAGCGGTCCTCCTCGTCCTCGGTGGTGCTTTGCATCACTTCGCGAATTCGGTCGAGGCCCGCGAACGCCTCCGTGATCTGTGTCCCGATCGACGTGAACTCGATAATCGGCATCGCCATAAGCCCTGTGAAGAAGATGTACATAACCAGGTCCCCGAGGGTCATCGTGCCGGCGATCACCGCGTTACCGCCCACAAGGATCATCACGACGCCGATTGCGCCGACGATTACCGACGAGAATCCGGTCATCGCCGATACCCCGGTCATCGATTTCGCAACGTTCCTGAACAGCCTGTGAGCACCTTTCGCGAACGAAAGCTCCTCACGCTTCTCGGCGGTGTAGGCCTTAACGATCCGGATCCCGCTGAGGGATTCGCCGAGGCGCCCCGTGACCTCCGCGTTGATCTGCTGACGCTCGCGGAAGATCGGTCGAAGCCGTTTGAAGGCGAAGGCGAGAGCTCCTCCGAACAGCGCGAGCACCACGATCGTCACGGCGGTCATCTGCCAGTTTATCCAGAAGAGCACGCAGATGGAGATCAGAGCTGTGACCGTGCTTCCCGAAAGCTGTACAAGTCCGGTCCCTATGAGATTCCGGATCCCCTCGGCGTCGCTCATTATTCGCGATATGAGCTGCCCGCTCTGTGTGGAATCGAAGTACGAGATCGGAAGCCGTTCGATCTTCGCCTGGACGCGCTTTCGCATCTCCGTGATCGCCCTTTGCGCCGCGACACCCAGTATCTGAGAGAGTGCGAACGATGTAACCGCCTGAACAACGGTCGCCGCTCCGATCGCGAACGCGATCCACTTCAGCACTTCGTATCGTTCCTTTGCGATCACTTCGTCGACGAGGAACTTCGTAGAGGCCGGGAGCACAAGTCCCGCCAGGCGGCTGATCAGCATCAACGCCCCGCCGAGCGCGAGCCTGTAGCGGTGCGACCAGATCAGCTCCCTCGCGTCCTTCCACGCGCCCTTCAGCGTTATCTTTTTTTTCTGCTTCTCTTCACCCGACATATGGATCGCCGCAAGCGCCTCATCTTCAGGCCGACGGGCGCTTCTGAAACGCTCCATGGCAGCCTCCAGGCATTACTCAGCCGAGCCTCTCCAGAAGCTCCTCCCACTCCGCATAGGTCTGTTTGATACGCTCCTCGCCCCTCTCAAACTCCTTCGTCAGAGCTGCAAAGACTCCGGGATCGGATGCGGACTCGGGAAGGCTCATCCTGTGCGAGACCGAAGCAAGTTCCTCCTCGAGCCTCGGCACAATGTCTTCGATCTCAGCGATCCTGTCCTCGATCCGCTTTCGCTCGTTCTTGTTTAGACCGGAGACCGCTGCCGGAGCCACCGGTGTACCCGAAGCGGCATCGGAGGATGCACCGTTCCCATCGCGCGCGGGTGTCGATCCAGAGAGTATCCGGTCGTGGTACTCGGAGTAGTTCCCGTTAAAGAGTTCTGTGCCTTCCGGCCCTCGAAGATCAAGAGTGCGGCCCGTGATCCGGTCGAGAAAGAACCTGTCGTGGCTTACCACAACGATGGTGCCCGGGAACTCAAGCAGGGCGCTCTCAAGCGCTTCCCTCGCGGGAATGTCGAGGTGGTTCGTGGGCTCGTCAAGCAAGAGCACGTTCGCTCCGGAATACACAAGCTTGGCCAGCGAAAGCCTGCTCTTTTCGCCGCCAGAGAGATCGCGCACGCGTTTGAACACGTCATCGCCGAAGAACAGGAACCGGGCAAGGAACGACCGGATCTCGCCGTTCTCAGCAAGCGGAGCGACCCTACGGAACTCGCCGATCACCTCGTTCGAGGGCTCCAACTCCTCGAGCTGCTGCGAATAGTAGCCGAGACGCGTCTTCACTCCCCAGCTGAACTTGCCCGAAACCGGCCTAATCTTTCCCAGGAGCGTCTTTAGAAGGGTTGTTTTCCCGGTGCCGTTACCGCCGATGACCCCGATTCGCTCGCCCCTCAGAAGTACGAGGTCTATCTTATCGGCCAGAACCGTCTCGCCGAATCCCACCGCAAGATCTTCGGTCGTCAGGACGTGCGTGCCGGTCCTCTCGACGTGATCGAGACGGAAACTGCCGCCGCCCACCTCCTTCGCAGGGGCGTCGATGCGTTCCATCCGCTGGAGCATGTTCCTGCGAGATTTCGCCTGCTTCGTCTTCTGGCCAGCGAGATTCTTCCTGATGAAGGCCTCGGTCTTCGAGATAACGGCCTGCTGATTCTCGTACTCGCGCTGCTGCTGTTCGCGACGGAGCTCCGCCTGCTGAAGGTAGCTCGAGTAGTTCCCCGCGTACGAATAGGCCCGTCCGTTATCGAGATCGATGATCCGCGTGCAGGTTCGATCGAGAAAGTAACGGTCGTGGCTTATCACGACGAAGGCCACGTCGGATTGCCGAAGGTAATCCTCAAGCCATTCAACCGCACCTACGTCCAAATGATTCGTGGGTTCGTCCAGAAGCAAGAGATCTGAATCGGACAGAAGTAGCCGGACCATTCCCAGACGGTTCTTCTGCCCGCCGGAAAGATGGGCAGTTTCGTCGTTCCAGGAGTCCTTGTCGAATCCAAGCCCGAGCAGGATCGCTTCCGCTCTCGCCGTATACTCGAAACCGCCGTTCCGCTCGAACTCCGTCTGAAGGTCAGCATATCTTGCCAGGACATCCTCGTCGGCGCTCTTCGCCATTGAGACCTCGAGCCGCCGCATCTCCGCCTCGATGTCGTGAAGTTTCTTGAAGGCGGACAATGCGGCGGTATGAACCGAATCGTGGCCTTCAAAATCGACATGCTGGTCAAGCATACCGATCTTAAGCCCTCGGAGCTTCTCCACCGATCCGCCGTCGGGAGCTTCTTCACCGGTCACGATTCTGAACAGGGTGGTCTTTCCGGCTCCGTTGCGGCCCACGAGACCCACCTTCTCCCCCGGGTTCACCTGGAAAGACACATCCCTTAGGATTTCGTGGCCGCCAAACGACTTTGCTACGTCAGAAACTTTGAAAAGCATTCCAGAATCGGGCGATCTCAGCCCAGAATCCGAAAAGGCGGGCACGCGCCCGCCTTCCCTTCACAAGACAATCGAAACGGTCATCAGTTGCTTTCGCTTTCGGAAGCATTCGACGCCGCATTCGAGTTCGATTCACCGGCATTTGCCGCCGCGTTCGAATCGGCGTTCGTATTTTCCACATTCGCGTTAACAGGAGCCGCATTCGTGTTCGCCGGCTGATCCTGCCCGGCGGGCCGGGCACCGCTAAGCTCGTTCGGATTTTCGATCACTTTCCGTGCAAGGAAATTCTCGATCTTTGCCTCGCTCATCGCGACCGCCGCATACGATTCACTGAGCAGCTGTTTCCTTGAATCGATCAGCGCCTTGGTGATCTGCTCCCGCACTCCGGGGGTCTCGAGCGTCTGATCTTCGTCCTTTTCCTTCTTCTGCTGGACCTTGAGGATCAGGATCTTGCCTTCGAGCGGTATCGCCTGCGGGATGATATCGCCGTTCTGAGCTTCGTTCATCACGTAGTTGGCGAAGTTTTGGCCGAAAGTCTGCGCCATTTCCTGCTCGGTGAAATAACGCCAGTCCCCGCCGCGAGCCCGAGTCTGGGGATCCTCACTGAACTCGCGCGCGATCGTAGCGAAATCGGCCCTGCGGCCCAGCAACCTGTCGCCGAGCTCCTTTGCCCTCTGCTGGGCCTCCACCTCGTTTGTCGTCGTGTCACCCTCAAACACCTTGTTCGGATCGATGACGATAGCGGCGAACTGAGCTCCCCGGCGGGCCTTGAAGGCTTCCTTGTTTCCGTTGTAGAAGGCCTCGATCTCGCTGTCCTTAGGAGGCTCGATCTTTCCTGTGATCTTCTCGATCAGCTTGTTGATCGCCATTTCTTTTTTCAAGGACAGCTTTAGTTCTTCTTCGCTGGTTCCGCTGTCCTTTAGCTGCTTATCCCACTGCTCCTGTGAAACGC
>JAGFIQ010000084.1 GCA_024103495.1 Aridibacter famidurans | reverse complement strand
ACCGCACGAGTGTCTTCGCAAGCACGTGGGGTACTCCCGCGACGACATCGTCCTTGTGGCGGCGGGCGGCGTCCTCGGGCTCACGCCGAACTCGGCGGAGATCGTCGACCGGATCGAGCCGTGAAGGGTGTTCATAGAGGACGACGGATTTCGCGAGATCGACCTCGAGACCCTCAAGGAACGAAAGAAGCTCGCATTCAACGGCGTCGTGAGCGTGACGGTGACGGTAGATCCGTCGTCGGGCGAGATGGCGTCGGACCCCGTTATCACTCTTCAGGGCGTAGGGGGCATTGACGGGGCGAACGGGTTCCGGGGAGAGGCGGCGGAAGTTATCGCCGACGCGCTTTCGGAGCTTGGGCCCGGAGCGCTTTCGGATATTCCGGCTACAGAAGAGAAGATCCGGCTTGCGCTCAAGAGGTTTATCAAACGCACTGCCGGGTCAAAACCGCTCATTATCCCCAGGATCGTCCGCACGCCGAACGGCAATTCGAGACAATGAGCGAGAATGCCGAAGACATCCTGAGGTCGGCCAGACTGGTCGTCTCGCCCGAGACCTTCCACGTCGTCTCGGTTGATCACGACCGATGGCAGGCGCTTCTTTCGGACCCGGCGCTCTCACCTCGTATGGGATCCGAGTTCCTGATCTTCAAAGACAAATGGGAGGTCACGTTCGTCGTGGACGATCCGGACTTCCAGACGCTCAGGCCCGGGCTTGGCGATGCGCCGGTCGAAGGGAACTTCAGGCTTCTGAGTTTCGACGCGGAAATGGATTTCGACGTCGTGGGTTTCATCGCCGCGGTATCATCGGTGCTCGCCGGTTCCGGCATCTCGATACTCCCGTTCTCCTCATTCAAGCGCGATCACGTCCTTGTCAGACAGGACGACCTTGCGGCAGCTCTGAAGGCCTTCCGGGGCATCGTCAAAGAGGTCTGCTGAATCCCGCTCCTGCAAGCCCGTCGCCGCGATCCGTTCTCCCGCCCGTTCGGACAGCCGCGATCTCCGCGGCGCTAAATTTAATAGACGAAGGTAAACGATAATGAAGAACTCACTTATTCTATTTCTGTTTATTGCGTTCACGGGAATTCTCTCCGCCACCGACGCTATTGGCCAGGTTACCGTCGAAGAGGTAGCGGTCGCCCACTTCCGGCAATACTGCGAAGGGGTCGTCCCGAAGAAGTGCCTCGTGATAAGGCGGCAGGATCAGGCCGAGTTCCGTGCGGTACAGGACGAGATCGAGAACTTCGACTTCATTCCCGGTTATAGCTATGTCCTGAGAGCGGAGATCGAGAAGGTCGCCGCGCCACCCAAGGACACCTCCGGCTGGATCTATCGCCTGAAGGACATTGTGAGCAGAATCGAAGTTAGCGACGCTCGGCACGGAACGGATCTGTTCGGCACAAAATGGCGGCTCGTGCGTATGAACGGCAATCCCGTGAATGAGGCCAGCGGCGTCTGGATGGTATTCGACGGAGCGCAGGGCAGAGTCTACGGTTACGGCGGCTGCAACAGCTTCAGCGGCAGTCTGACGCTCGATGAGGAAGAGTTCACGGCCTCGAAACTGATCTCCACGAAAAGGGCCTGCCTGATCGACTGGGGGGTCGAGGACGGATTCCTGAAGGCGCTCGGGCAGGGCGGGAAGATAGAGGTTGAAAGCGATTCGGTCGTGATCCGGAACGGAGGAGAAGAGTTGCTGAGCTTTGTTCCGTACGAATGATCTCAGCGATCGTTTTGGCTGTTTGTTCAGGGGTTCCGGGTCGTATAGACTTGGGCCCCTGAAACTCTTTTTATGGGTGAAGAATACTTCAAGAACAAGACCGTCTTCCTGACCGGCGCTTCAAGCGGCATCGGCGCCGAGATGGCTGTTCAGATGGCCCGAAGGCGAGCGAAGCTCGGACTGCTTTCCCGCCGCGAATCGGAGCTCGAGAAGGTTGCGGAGGCCGTTCGCAGTGCCGGAGGCGAGGCGCGGGTTTTCCCGGCGGATGTGACTGATGCCGCTTCTGTGCGTGCCGCCGCGGATGCGTTCAGGGCCGAGTTCGGCGAGATTGACGTGATGATCGCCAACGCCGGCGTAAGCGGCAACAACCGTGAGACCCAGATGATCGGCCCGGAACCGGTTGCGACGGTGATCAACATCAATCTTCTCGGTGCGGTGAATTCCGTCGCCGCAGTCCTTCCCGAGATGCTCGATAGAGGAAGCGGACACCTTGTCGCCATCTCGAGCCTCGCGGGCTACCGGGGCCTTCCGAAATCAGCGGCATATTCCGGAAGCAAGGCGGGAATGACGGCGTTCTTCGAAAGCCTCCGAGTGGATTTCGGCCCGAGCGGTATCGACGTTTCAGTAATCGCTCCGGGCTTCATCAAGACTCCCTTGACCTCCGGGAGAAAGAACAAGCTCCCGTTTCTTCTGGAAACGAAAGACGGCGCGGCACGGATCATCAGCGCGATCGGGAAAAAGAAGAAATTCCACGCCTTCCCCTGGCAGCTCGCGACCATTGTCAGGCTTTCGAGCATTCTGCCCGCGTCGATCTACGACCGGATCGCGGGCCGCGCGAGATATCGCGAGTAGCGCGCCGGTTTTGACGATGCCCGCGAAAAGTCGGACAATGCCCCTGTTGAGTAATAAGCGTCCGGCTCCCGCACCTTTCGTATGGATCTTCTTCAAGCGATCATCCTTGGCATCGTCCAGGGGCTGACCGAGTTCATTCCCGTAAGTTCAACAGCGCACCTGGTTTTCGCAAGCCGGTACACGGGCATCTACGGCGGAAACCCCGAACAGATCACCGCGACGATGGCCGTGATCCAGCTCGGGACGCTCGCCGCCGTGTTCGTCTATTTCGCGCAGGACATATGGAACATCTCGACCTCGTTCGTGCGCGATCACGTCGCGCTGATCGCGGGGAAAAAGAAGGAGATCGAAGGGGAGAACCGGAAGCGGCCAAAATGGCTGTCCGATGAATCCTGGCTCGGCTGGATGATCGTCGCGGGTTCGATCCCGGTCAGTATCGTGGGACTCGCGTTCAAGGAAACGATCGAGGGCGCGTTGACGAAGGACCTCTGGATCATCGCCTCGATGTTGATCTTTGTCGCGATACTGCTTCAGATCGCGGAGTATTTCGGGCGCCAGAGAAAGGGGATAAAGGAACTCGGGATCGGCGAGGCGCTTCTTGTTGGCACAGCCCAGGTGCTTGCGCTGATGCCCGGAGCGAGCCGGTCCGGTTCGACGATAATGGGAGGCCTTTTCGCGGGCCTATCGAGGGAGGCGGCGGCCAGGTTCTCTTTTCTCCTGATGATCCCGGCGATAACGGCGAGCGGACTGCTCGAGCTTATCGAGGCCTGGCATATTCTTCCCGAAGGCAGCTTCGTCCCTTTATTCGCGGGAACCGTTGCCGCGGGGATCGTCGGATACCTTTCGATCTGGTTCTTGCTCGCCTATTTGAGAAGGTACACGACGACAGTTTTCGTCATTTACCGGATCATCCTCGGCGCCGCCATTCTCATATTGCTGTGGCAGGGGGTCTTGAACGCGCGCGTCTAGCGCCACGGGAACCCGGCCATTCACCGCCTCACCCTGGTGAACTATGAAACGCTGGATACAAAAAGAACACGACCTGGAGCTCGTCCGCGAGTTCGCCCAGGCGAACGGACTTTCGCCCTTGATCGCGGCGCTGCTCATCTCGCGCGGCTACGGCGATGCGGAATCGGCGGACCGGTTCCTGAACCCTTCGTACTCGCATCTTCACGATCCATACCTGCTGAAGGATATGGACAAGGCAGTCGCTCGGACCCTGCAGGCCGTGGAGAACAAGGAGAAGATCCTGATCTGGGGCGATTACGACGTCGACGGGACTACCGGGACCGTAGTGCTAAGGAAAGCACTCGAGATGATCGGCGGCGAAACCGGCTTTCACGTGCCTCACAGGTTCACCGAAGGCTACGGCCTTAACATTCCCGCGCTCGAAGAAGCGAAACGGGATGGATACTCCCTTGTGATCACCGTAGACGGCGGAAGCACGTCCTTCGAGCCTATCGCGTGGGCAAAGGAGCACGGCCTGGACGTGATCGTTACGGATCATCACCTGACAAAGGACGAGGGACTCCCGGAAGCTCTCGCCGTTGTGAACCCCAATCGCCCTGATTGCGAGTATCCCGACAAGCATTTGGCCGGTGTCGGCGTTGCGTTCAAGCTCGCCCACGCCCTCCTCAGGGAGAAGGGTAAGGAAGCCGCAGTGCCCCATTTCCTTAAGGTTGTCGCGATCGGGACCATCGCCGACGTGATGAAGCTCACGGGAGAGAACCGGGCTATCGTAGCGGTCGGGCTTTCCGATCTGCCTTCGACCGTTAACTACGGCCTTCGGGCGCTGATCGAGGTCGCGGACTGCCGCGACGAGATGACCAGTTATGACATAGGCTTCCGTGTCGCTCCGAGGATCAACGCCGCAGGCCGAATGGACGCCGCGCGCCACGTCGTCGAACTGTTCGAGGCCGCCGACTTCGGAGGTGCGCGCAAGCTTGCGGAGTACCTGAACCGCAAGAACATCGAACGGCAGAAACTGCAGAAAGAGATCACGGAGAAGGCGCTGACGTCCGTACTTGAAAGCGGAGGTTCGGAGTCGAGATTTGTCGTAGCGTACGGAAACGACTGGCACAGGGGCGTGATCGGCCTGGCCGCCTCGAAGATCGCGGAGAAGCTACACCGTCCGTCGATCGTGATCTCTGTGGAGGACGGAATGGGGCACGGATCGGCGAGGAGCATTTCGGACTATCACCTGCTCGAAGGGCTCGACACGTGTGCCGATCTTTTCGAGACTTACGGCGGACACGCGGCCGCCGCCGGAATGCGTATCAGGCCGGAGAACATAGGCGAGCTAGCCGAAAGACTGAACATCCACGCATCCGAAAAACTTTCCGAAGAAAGTCTTGTTCCGGAGGTAAGGATCGACGCGCCGGTTTCCAGCGCGACACTGACCCTGGAACTGACCGAAGACCTCAAGATGCTGGAGCCGTACGGCCAGGGGAATCCGAAGCCTGTGTTTGCGACTCCCGGCCTTTCGCTTGCGGACGATCCCTTCGTGATGAAGGAGAAGCATCTCAAGCTGAAGCTCCGCGACCGGGAAGGCAAGCATTTCGAAGTGGTCTGGTGGGACGGCGTAGAGCGATCAGCCGGCCTCGATCTCGCGGTAGGCAATGTCTATGAGCTAGCGCATACACCGGAGCCGAACACCTGGCGGGGCACGACCCGGCTTCAGCTCAATCTCAAGGACATAAGGCCTGTGTGACGGCGGCCGGCCGCCGTTTTTGGTATACTCCCAAGTACTTACGGACCCTCCCCGGGAATCGGCAGCGAGCGTTTCGGACGTGTTTCCCATCCGAAGGCGGAACCTCATTATCAACGACCCGTCCGGCGGGAGTGCCGGAGATACAGCCGAGTGACCGAAGATAAAAATAACGACCTCGAAAGATATCACCTGAGGGCGCGCCTGCCTTACATTTTGCGCGGCGTCGCCCTTCTCGGCGTTCTTGCCGCAGTTCTGGCGGTTGGAATCGGCCTTTACCTGGGCAGTTTCCGGCAGGAATTCCGCATGAAATCGCTGCCGACTACGCTGTCCGAGAACGTGGTCGCGGTAGTTAACGGTTACGAGCGAAAGGAATCGGAGGACTCGGTGCTCAAGTATGTGATCCGTGCCGACAAGGCGACGACCTTCGACGACGAGCACCAGGAACTCGAGAACGTCTTCCTTGAAGTGTACGCCGACGGCGACATCTCGAAGTCCGACAAGCTTCGGGCGGACAAAGCTATTTATGTTCCGGACGCAAAAGACAGCAAGGATTTCAGGATCTTCTTTGCCGGTAACGTCGTCATCGACACAAGGGACCGTCTTAATGTCCGTACCGACCAGCTCACGTACACCAAATCTACCGAGACCGCCGATGCCGAGGAGTACCTGCAGTTCTCACGAGAGAACATATCGGGGAACGCTGTAGGTGCGGTGGTCAAGATCGAGGAAGAAACGCTTGAACTTCTCAACGATGTTGAGATCTTCGCAGGTCCGGGAGAGCCGGGGCAGGATTTTGCCCAGCCGGAACTGAAAACGGCCGAACTGAATGCAGGCAAGGCTTATGTCGACCAGGAATCCGGGACGATCGATCTGACGGGCAATGTTGATGTTTTAGTGGTTCCGCAGGAGGGAAGCGACCTTGAGAGGCCTACCAGGATCGAAGGGTCCACCGCGAGGGCTTTTCTCGAGGACAAGCAGCTTCGACGGGTGGAGGTCAACGGCAGTACCAAGGTTACACAGGAGAAGGACGCGGCGGGCGGATTCACCAATGCGACGGCGAAGAAGATCACGGCCCATGTCGACAACGGACTGACCGGGCTCGACCTTGAAGGTGACGTGCTTATCAATTCGGCAACGAAGCGTGAGGAACCCTCCCGTATCGCATCGAACACGGCAGAATACCGTACCGCCGGGGAGGTCTTCGAGCTTGACGGGAAGGTGCGGATAGATTCCTTCTCGGACGGCAGAAAGACTTCGATCGCGGCCTCACACGCCGTTTACAGGCAGAAGGCTGGAGAAGTTTTCCTGACCGGCGGCGCTACCGTGACCCAGGGGACCGACACGGTCGGCGGGAGTCAGATCAACGCGCTGCTGTATCCAGACCGCGGCCTTAGGTCGGCCGAAGTGCTCGGCAATGCCACCCTCACTCAGGCCACGAATGAAAGGCGATCGCACCTGAGGGCTCCCGAGATCCGTTCAACCTTCGCGAAGAACGGAAATCTCTCGAGCGCAGTTTCGCTGGGAGGCAGTGAGATCGAGGTCGTCCCGCTGGGAAAGGCGGGTTACTCGAAATACAGGCTCACTACCAGATCCCCGCTCGAAATGCTTTTTGGACCGGACGGAAAGCCTGCGACGGCAAAGAGCCGCGGGCGTACCACGATCAGCCTTATCGCTGAGGACGCAGGGCCTGACGCTTCCGACAAGATCATCACGGCCGATTCTGTGAACTCGAAGTTCAGGGCCGGCTCGGATGAAATTGAGACGGCGGAAGCGAACGGCAGTGCCGAGCTTGTGATAACTCCCAAGTCTTCCGCGAAAGGGAAATACAGGACGCATATCAATTCCCCAAGATTCATCTGCGACTTTTACACCGCGAACAATGCCCGATCCTGCACGGGAGCGGGGAGTTCGACGGCGCGAAGGAAGCCTCTTTGGGGCAATGCCGGTCCTGAACAGGTACTGAATGCGAAGACGTTCGTAGCGACGTTTGATCAGAAGACCCAGGACGTAAAAACACTTGAGGCCGTCGGAGACGCAAAGTTTTCCGAAGGTCCCCGAAGAGGGACTGCCGAGAAGATCAGGTTCGACTCTGCCAGCCAGACAGCAAGTCTTCGCGGCGGGGAACCCGTTCTTTGGGACGACACAGGCCGGATCCGGGCAAAGGAGATCGACTGGGACGTAAAGAACGAGCGTTCGGCGATGGGCGGCGGGGTCAGCGCTACGTACTACAGGCAGAGGTCCGATGCCGGTTCGACGCCGTTTTCGGATGAGAACTCCCCGGTCTTTGTGTCGTCGCAGAACGCACAGTTCGATCACAAGGCCGAGACCGCGGTTTTCAGCGGTAATGCAAGAGCGTGGCAGGACAAGAACTATGTGAGGGGAGACCGGCTTCTTGTCGATCAGCCTGCGGGCCGGTTCTACGCCGAAGGGAACGTGCAAAGCCTGCTCTACGATGCGGAAAGAACGGTCGCCGGGAAGCGCACCTCCATTCCGGTTCACGCCGCGGCGGGATCTATGCTCTATATTGAGAGTGACCGGCTTCTGAGGTATGAGAAGGGCGTCGACATACGGCAGGGGACCGATCGGATCAGGGCCGGATCGGCATCAGTAAGACTTAATCAGAAGAATGAACTCCTAAGCACGGTCGCCGAAAAGGATGTCGAGATCACCCAGCCGGGGCGCCGCGCCACCGGCAGCTATGCCCGGTACGACACGGTCGACGAGGTGATCGTATTGAGAGGCGATCCCGCAACCGTGAGCGATCAGGAGCGCGGTTCCTCGAGGGGCCGGGAAGTTGTTGTGAATCTGAAGCAGAATCTCGTGACCGGTAGCGGAAGCGACGCCCCCGGCGGTACCGGACGTATAAGGTCCGTGTACAAGCTCAAAGAAAGCGAGCGGAATTGAACTTTTCCCGCGACCCATTAAAATGGAAACTAGTTGGCCGGATATCGCCAGGAGCGGTGTTCGGCCATTCTGATACCCAACACGGACAGTCATCGCCTGTGAAAAACGGTTCGAACGCCAGAACGGAGACCCTCAGCGCGGAGCATCTCCAGAAGACATACGGGAAACGGCGCGTAGTAGACAACGTAAGCCTCGAGGTGTCGAAAGGCGAGATCGTCGGCTTGCTTGGGGCAAACGGAGCGGGAAAGACGACGACGTTCTACATGATGGTCGGCCTCGAAAGGACCGAACGCGGGGACATCTACCTGAACGGCGAGAACGTAACCAAGCTCCCGATGTATCTTCGCGCAAGGCTCGGTCTAGGCTATCTTCCGCAGGAACCCTCGATCTTCAGGAGGCTCTCCGCCGAACAGAACATTCTTGCGGTCCTCGAAACGATGAAGATGAAGCGCCAGACGAGGCTGGACCGACTTGAAGAACTGCTGGAGGAATTCGGGATCACGCACGTCAGGAAGACCCGCGGCGACTCGCTTTCGGGAGGAGAGCGCCGCCGAGTCGAGATCGCCCGCTGCCTCGCGACCGAACCGGAATACATCCTGCTCGACGAGCCGTTTGCAGGAATAGACCCTATCGCGATCGAGGACATACGCGACATCATACTCTACTTGAAGGGTCACGAGATCGGGATTCTTATCACCGACCATAACGTACGGGAAACGCTCGGGATCACGGACCGGGCATATATCATGGCCGAAGGGAAGATCTTGAGAAGCGGTCAGCCTTCGGACCTTGTCGAGGACGAGGACGTACGCCGCCTATATCTCGGCAAGAGGTTCCGTCTATAGGGCCAAATTTTCACTTTTGAGTTTCTTATCGGTTATAATACCGATGCGTTCGAATAAGCCCCCCAAAGCCGCTTTCTTCGGAATGAAGACGCCGGATACTGATGTCATCTCTTAGGCTAACTCAGAAACTGCAGCAGAAGATGGTGCTGACGCCTCAGTTGAGGCAACGCATAGAAATGCTGCAGATGACCACTCTCGAGCTGAGTGAGCTTATCCAGCAGGAACTCGACGAAAACCCCATCCTCGAAGAGGTGCAGACCGAAGAGGAGATACGCGAGCTTGCCGAGAAGATCCTCGATCAGAACGCCGACGGTACCGAGCGGGAGTTCGAGGAACCGGATTCGTCCGGCGAAAGCGATTGGGACGATTCCGATTTTGACGAGAGATCGGCGCAGCTCAACGGGCACGACGGCGATATGTCCGACGAAACGGCATCTGCGATCGAGGATTCGGTGTCCGGGGATTCGGACGACGGGGAAAGCGAGGATTCGTCGGATCCTTTCGACGATGTGGACCTGGGCCGGGAGTTCCAGGATTATCTGGATCCGGGTTACAAGACGCAGGAGTTCGAGTACAAGGAAGATTCGCCGAGTTTCGAACAGTTCCTTTCCGGATCGGAATCCCTCTCCGAACATCTTGAATGGCAGCTTCATCTTCAGAAGCTCGACAAGGAAGTGGAACTGGCGGCAGTCGCCGTCATCGGCAATCTCGACGAATACGGCCGTTTGAATGCCGACGACGAAGAGATCAGCGAGATGACGGAATGCTCGCTTGAGGCCGTGGAAGAGGCCAGGAGAGTGATCCTTCAGCTCGATCCGGTCGGCTGCGGTGCGCGCGACGTCAAGGAATGCCTTGTTGCGCAGCTCGAAAGCCGCGGACAGGGCGACAGCCTTGCCGCGATGCTTGTGAGGGACCATTTCGAGGACCTTCAGCCGCACAGGCTCCAGCACCTTTCGAAAAAGACGGGATTCGGTCTTGAGGAACTGGACGAAGAGATCGAGAAGATCCGCATCCTGAACCCTTATCCCGGCCGCGAATATAGCGACGAGAAACCTATCTACGTATCGCCCGAGGTCTATATCGAAAAGGTCGAGGGCGAGTACGTGATCTATTTCTCCGATAGCGGAAGCCCCCGTTTGAGGATCAGCCAGACCTACCAGCACATGCTCTCGAAGGACGAGACCTCCAAGGAAACCAAGGACTTCATAAAAGACAAAGTGCGTTCGGCAGTCGATCTGCTCAGAAATATCGAGCACCGTCGGCAGACGATCTACAAGGTCGTCGAATGCATCGTGAGGCGGCAGAGCGAGTTCCTCGATCACGGGGTCGAGAGGCTCAAGCCGATGATGCTGAAGGACGTCGCGGAAGACATAGGCATGCACCTTTCGACCATTTCGAGGGTGGTCAACCGCAAGTACGCTCACACGCCTCAGGGTGTGATCGAGCTGAGGCGCTTCTTCAGCGAAGGAATGATGAACGAAGACGGTGAAGAGGTCTCGACCCGGATTCTCAAACTGAAGATCAAGAAGATGATCGAGGAAGAGGATTCGAAAAAGCCGCTTACCGACGACAAGATCGCGAAGCGCCTGGGAAGGGACGGGGTGAAGCTCTCTCGCCGGACGGTCGCCAAGTACAGGGACCAGATGAACATACCGGGTTCCAGGGAGCGAAAGGTCCTGATCTGAGCTAAAGAGCATTTCGATCGCGTTGTTAAGAACAAGACGAGGTGGACCAAATGAAATTCGAGTACACAGGAAGGCATATCGAGGTTACTCCGGCTATCAGGAAACACGTGGAAGACCATTTCGCGAAGATAGACCATCTTTTTGAAAAGGATGACAATCACGCTCACATCATCATCGAGGTCGAGCGCGGTCAGCATCGTTCGGAGATCGTGGTGAAGTTCAGGAACCAGGTCCTTGCCGCGAACAGCTCGGAAGAGGATATGTACCTTTCCCTCTCTCACTCGATCGACAAGATCGAAAAACAGGCTCTCAGGCTCAAGAACAAGATCATCGACAAATCGCACAAGGCGAAGAAGGTTGGCGAAGCGATCGCGCCTTCGCAGGAACCCGACACCGCTCGCTAATTTCAAGGTTTCAGGTTCAAGGGCCCAGGTTCCAGGTTCCGGGTTCAATGTGCCGGGAACGATTGTTCAATCCCGGAGTTTTAGGCGAGTGACCTGGCACTGCTCTCCGAGAAGATCGACCATTGACCGATGGTCGATGAGCATTGACCAATGCGCTGCTGTGGATCGAGAAACGACCAGTCAACCGACGATTTCCATACGGGAGTTCGTGGAGAATGCCCCGGACAGGCTCCGGCTCGAGATCATATGCGGCGGTCAGAGCCTTGATACCAGCCACGTCGACTCCGACCGGATCCAGAAACTCGGTCTCGCCCTCGCGGGATATGCGCACTACATTCACAAAGGCCGCCTTCAGATCATAGGGCAGAGCGAGATCTCGTATCTGAATCAGCTTGCTCCGGAAAGGCGGCACGCCGCGGTTCGCAACCTGGACCTCGGAAAGATATGCTGTGTTTTGGTTACGAAAGGGCTCGACATTCCCGAAGTGCTGGCTGAGGTCTTGAAGGAAGGCGGCGTTCCGCTTCTGCGAACCGGATCAGTAAGCTCGGTTGCCATCGCCGAGGTTTCTGCGTTTCTTCAGAAACGACTGGCGCCGAGTATCACGCTTCACGGCGTGTTGCTCGGGATGTACGGAGTCGGGGTGCTATTGCTCGGCGAGTCCGGGATCGGGAAATCAGAATGCGCACTTGACCTCATCACGAGGGGATACCGGCTGATCTCCGACGACTCGGTGATCATCAAGCGGATCGGCGATACGCTCGAAGGAAGCTCTCCGCCGCTGACTGCCGAGCACCTGGAGATCCGCGGACTCGGGATCCTGAACATCCGCGACCTGTTCGGGGTGAGCGCTACAGGCACTTCAAAGTCGATCGACCTGTGCATCGAACTCACGCGATGGGAGAAGATGGTCGATGTGGACCGCCTGGGTCTCGAAACGGCGGAAGAAGAGATCTTCGGGATCAGGGTCCCGAAGTACGTGCTGCCGGTAAGCTCCGGCCGCAACCTCACTACGCTGGTCGAAACGGCCGTACGGATCCATCTCCTGAAGGCGGCAGGCCACGACGCCGCCCGGAAGCTGATAGAGCGGCATTCGAAAGCTGTTGCCGGCGACGGAGAAAATACCTAAATGCCGACCAAACCCCCCAGTCCGGACAAGCAGGAACGATTCATCATCATCACAGGCCTCAGCGGCTCCGGAATGTCCTCGGCCACCAACGCGTTCGAGGACCTCGGGTATTTCTGCGTCGATAACCTGCCGATCACGATGCTGTCGCCGTTCGCGCGCCTGATGGTACCGAATTCAGAGGGCCACATTGCGATAGAGAAAGCGGCGCTTGTGATAGACATTCGGGAAAGACATTTCCTGCCTGACTTCACGGCAGAGATGAAGAAGCTTCAGCGCAAGAGCCTGAAGCCCTACATCCTTTTTTTCGACGCCTCGGACAAGATACTGAAAAGAAGGTTCAGCGAGACGAGAAGGCCGCATCCGGCGGATGAAGGCGTCGGCGTTTTGGAAGCGATCCACGCCGAACGGGAGGCAATGAGAGAGGTCCGGCGTCAGGCCGACCTTATCGGGGACACTTCGAAGCATACCGTTCACACGCTCCGTCGGATGCTTCTGAAAAAGTTCGGCGAGCACGAGGAAGGTGTGCTGCTACAGGTGCAGATCGTGAGTTTCGGGCATAAACACGGTGTACCCAGGGACGTCGATCTGTTGTTTGACGTGAGGCATTTACCCAATCCGTACTTTGAGAAGAAACTGAAGCAGCTCCCGGGCACGGATCCGAGGGTGGTCGAGTTCCTTCAGTCGCAGGAGGAGGTCAAAGAGACCATTCGAAGGTTCACTGAACTGCTCGAGTATCTTCTTCCCCTGTACAGGAAGGAAGGGAAGTCTTACCTGACGATAGGGATCGGCTGCACCGGAGGAAGGCATCGTTCGGTAATGGCAGCTGAAAGGATCGGCGATTCACTTCGGAAGCTGGGCTATGAAACTTCGGTTCAGCACCGTGATGTGATGAAATAGCGCCACGGAGATCACTCAATGAAAAAGATAGGCGGAGTAGTTGTTTCCCACGGCCAGTTCGCAAACGAACTTGTGTCTGCAGCGGAGCAGGTCGTAGGCGAGATCCCGCACGTGGCTGCGGTGTCGATCGGATGGCATGACAATGTCGACGTGGCCAAGGGGGAGATCGAACGCGCGATCAAGAGCGTGTCCAGCGGCAACGGTGTCCTTCTTCTTACAGACATGTTCGGCGGAACTCCCACGAACATCAGTGCGATGTTCATCAAAGAGGGCGAGGTCGAGGTAGTAACGGGCGTAAACCTTCCGATGGTTATCAAACTCGCGTCGCAGAACAAGGAGATGGCGCTTCTGGAAATGGCGGAGCTCGTCGAGCGCCAGGGCAAGGAATCCATCTACAAGGCTGCGGACCTGCTGGATCCGCATAAGTCGAAAGCATGATCAAGGGGCGGGTAAAGGTGGTGAACAGGCTAGGGCTTCACGCGCGGGCTGCGGCGCTTGTTGTCAAGCGCGCCGCTGAATTTGAAAGCTCGATAACGCTGATCCGTGAAGACAAGTCCGTTTACGCCGACGCCAAGTCGATCCTGAGCGTGCTTTCGCTCGCGGCCTCGAACGGGATGGAGCTTGTAATCCAAGTGGAAGGTGCGGACGAAGAGAGCGCTTTCGCCTCGATGACAAAGCTCTTCGATGAGGGCTTTGGCGAACTCTAGCGCTTTCGGGATAATATCTGAGTATGGAACTAAGAAAGTTGTACAAGCCGGGCGAAGGCAGGCACGTCGGACTCGTGGGCATCCCGCTCGGATACGGGGCGGGCAAGTACGGCAGCGATTTGGGAGTCTCGGCGATAAGGCTCGCCGAGTTCCTTGGTGACCGCGTCAAGGGGCATATCAGATCGCTCGGCTACGAGCTCACCGACCACGGCGACATCGACGTAGTCCCGCCGGACCTTGAGAACGAAGAAGCGCAGAAGCCCAAACACTTCAAGGAAATCCTGGAGTCGTCGACAAGGATGGCTGCGAAGATCAAGTCGATCCTTGGCGAAGGACATCTGCCCGTGATCATCGGCGGAGACCATTCGATCGCTGCCGGCACTTTCTCGGGCATCGCCAGCCATTTCCGGGACAAGAGCGAGGATGTCGGCCTGATCTGGTTCGACGCTCACGCGGATATGAACACTCCTGATACGTCACCGAGCGGGAACACTCACGGAATGCCGCTGGCGACACTTCTGGGATACGGTGCCGAGGAGATGGTAGGGCTGGAGGGATTCTCTCCAAAGCTGAAGCCCTCGTTCCTTGCGCACATAGGGGGGAGAGACCTCGACGACGGAGAACGCGAGCTGATCCACAAGCTCGGGATCAGGGACCAGTTCTTCACGATGAGCGACATCGACCGGAGGGGAATGAACGCCTGCGTACGGGACGCGATCGAGATCGCGTCCAGGGCTCCCGGAGGTTACGCGGTGACGTTCGACGTGGACATCATCGATCCGAGGTTTGCTCCCGGATCCGGAACGCTGGTCCGCGGAGGAATAACTTATCGCGAGGCGCATCTGGCGCTCGAGATGATCGCCGAAGACGGCGGCCTGCGATCATTCGAGATCGTCGAGGTCAATCCGATGCTCGACCAAAGCAACATCACGGCAAAGCTCGCCGGGGAACTCATCCTTTCTGCCCTCGGAAAGCTGATCCTTTAACGAAATATGGAAAAGATAAAGATCGGTGTGATCTTTGGCGGCCGTTCAGGCGAGCACGAGATCTCGGTCCGGTCCGCGTCGACCGTGATTCGCGAGATCGACAAGGACCGGTACCAAGTAACCCCTTTGGCCATTACTCGCGAAGGGAAATGGCTGAACCCGCTTGAGTCCGCGCAATTGCTTCCCAAGTCGGCGAGTGAGGCTGTCGGCCCCGATCTTTCGGGATTCGAGGGACGTCGCGTAGCTTTGCTCGGCGACACGGCTGTCCGCGGGATCACGGTCTTCGGAAATGGCACGGACGCCGCCGAGGAAATCCCTCTCGACGTTGCGTTCCCTGTGCTTCACGGAACCTTCGGCGAGGACGGAACGATCCAGGGCCTTCTCGAGATGGCCGGCATCCCCTATGTCGGCTGCGGCGTGCTGGCGTCTTCGTGCGGGATGGACAAGGTCTTTATGAAGACTTTGTTCCGGGATGCGGAGCTTCCTCAATGCGATTATGTGTGGTTTCTCAGGGGTGAATGGGAAGAAAGCCCCGAGGCTGTGATCGGGCAGATCGAGGCAAAGCTTGGATTCCCTTGCTTTGTGAAGCCCGCAAATCTGGGTTCGTCGGTCGGCGTTTCGAAGGCGGAGGACCCTGAAAGCCTCGGTGAGGCAATAAAGCTTGCCGCGGAGTACGACCGGAAGATAATCGTCGAAGAGAATCTGGATATGCGCGAGATCGAATGCGCGGTCATCGGGAACGATGCTCCGGAAGCGAGCCTCCCGGGCGAGTACATCGTGCTCGACGAAAGCAAGCGGTTCCTGGATTACGAAGAGAAGTACTCCGGGACGGGGAACAACGAGTTCGTTGTACCGGCCAGGATCGATGACGAGCTTAGCGGCAGGATACGCGGGATGGCCGCTACCGCTTTTAAGGCGGTCGACGGGTCAGGGTTCGCACGTGTGGATTTCTTTCTGCGGAACGACAACGGCGAGCTCTTGATCAACGAGATCAACACGATCCCCGGACTTACCGACGCTTCGGGCTTTCCGAAGATGTGGGAAGGCTCGGGGCTTCCGTTCACGAGGGTCATCGACCGGCTTGTCGAACTGGCATTCAAAAGGGCGCGCGACAAGGCAAAGAACAGGACGGCGAGGTAGGTGCTTCGAGTGTGTTGAATCCTCCCAAATCTCGTCACTTCAGACCGGGAGATGACGGAATGCCCACCATCGCGAACTGACTTACTGCATTTCTGGTCTCAAGTGCCAAACCTTGAAAGCCTCAAGCAACTTCCAGGATTCCGATCCCTGCGAATAGACCATATAGTACCCATCTAGCCAACTTTCTTCTTTCCAAAAGATCAAATACAGCACTGCTTTGTCTTTACTTAGGCTGTAAACAACCCCCGAAAATGAAACGATCCCGCTCATCAGCGGATACCTTTGCCGCAGGGATTCCCATCCACCTCGAACACCGATCTTTTCCAGCTCGGAAGGGTCTACCAAGTAGTGTTCAAAATCGTCGCCAAACTCGTATTCCAGACTTGTGTTCTCGCCAGGGAGCTTCTTAAAGTTAGTTCCAAACTCCGGATCCTCTCTGGATACTCTGGATTCCGTCAAGAAGAATCCAAGGCTGGAAGCGCAACCTCCTGAACTATCGAAAGCCGCAGTTCGATTAGAAACTAGCACCGAGAAACCCTCTTGAATGTAATGAAGATCGATCAGGCTTTGGCGATAGATTTCGTAATCTTTCGATGTTATCCGATCCTGGCCGAAGACCGGTGTGAATCCCAAGGAACACGCCAATAAGAAGACGCAAATCAGCTTTCCACACATATTCACACTACGAACCATCCAGCCGAGTGCAATCGTTGTCTGGTCTTTAAGCTTCATCGCAATACGAAGATCCGTGTTCAATCCTTCGAAGGCGCATTGTAGCCTTTTCTTGCCCGTACCTTCAGCGAATCTGGCGTGACCTTCAGTTCGATCTTTCGCCATTTGCCGTCTTTTCGCGTGTCCGTGGGGTAATACCCGATCGTGTATTGGATCCCCAGCTCTTTAACGATGTTCTCGAAGGCCTCGCGCATCTGCACGCCTCCGGGCGTCTCTATGAACCTGCCGCCGGTCTTTTCCGCGAAGTTCTTGAGCACACCCCTGTTTTGCATGCGGGAAGTGCCTCCCGTGTTCAGCCCCGACATATCGACCGTGTAGATCGTCGCGTTCGCTTCCATCGCGGCGTCGAGCGCCTTCGAGGCTGAACGCCCGCTGCGCGTGTCGGCTCCGTCCGAGAGGACGATGATCGCCTTTCTCTTCTCGGGCCGTTTCGAGAGTTCCTGTGCCGCGCTATAGACCGCGTCGTAAAGCACGGTCCACCCCGATGCTTTCAGGTCGTACGCCCTTGGATAGAGATCACGCAGGTTCGAAAAATCCTGCACGAGCGTCAGCTTTGAGTCGAAATTGTAGATCGCGGCCTGGTCGTCAGCACGAAGTCCGTCGAGAAAACGCAAGGCGGCCGCGCGGGCAAGACTTACCCTCTGTTCCATGCTCCCGGACGTGTCGATAAGGATAACGGCGGCGAACGGTGTTTCTTCAGTCTCGAAGATCTCGATCTCCTGAAGCACTCCCTGCTCAGAAACCGCAAATTGTTCCTTCTTGAGTCCAAGCGACGGATTGCCGTCTCTGTCTGTCACCGTCGCATTCAACAACACGAGCGGCGTATCCACGGTGATGACATCCTTGTCCTGAGCTGTTGCGGGCGAAGCCGCTGCCGCAATCAGCAGTCCAAACACAAAAAAAGCCGCGCTGCTTGAAATCCTGTGCGCGGACAAAAACTGCTTCATATGTCTTGAAGTGATGAAAGTATCAGTTGGTGAACCGAAGCCACTTTACAAGCTTCAACACCGTATTCGAGGACTGAACCGCGACGGCGGATATACTGTGGCGTGTGGTCTTCTTTATCTCGCCAACGAGCCTCGCGGTGTTCTTGCTGAGCATTTCGATCGCTTCAACCACACTCGTCGGCTCTTTCTTATCGTCGTCGTCACCGTCGTCATCGGCCCGAAGTTCGTCACGGATCTTGTCGAGCAGCTTTTCAGCCTCGGCGAGCTTTTCCCGGTCCTCGCCGGAAAGTTCTTTGTTCTCTTTGAACGATGCCGTTATCTCGTCGGTAAGCTTTGCGAGTTGTTCCGTGCGCGCGACAAGCTCTTCGAAATCCTTCTTTGTGTCCCGTATACAGAGCTCGATCATCCGCTCCTTTACGTGCGGGCTCAAAGGCTCGCGATGTGCCGGATTCTCTATGTACGGACAGCGCTCGATCTGTGCGAACGCCACGGAAGTGAACAACGCAATGAAAAGCGCCGGAAGCGCAAACTTGATCGATCTGTAGATTGAACGTTCAACCATCCCTGCAGCCCCGCTACGGCCTTCGTCCCTCGGCGTCCAGATCCTTGCCCATCATCGTTACGAGCTTCGAGAGAAACTCTTCTTCAGCCACACCCGAACTGTCCAGGTTCGACCACTCGGAAAAAATGCCGCTCTCGGACCTGCCTTCGATCTTGGCGGTCACATAGACGTTGTTCTTGATGCCGTCGATCGACTGAACCTCGACGGTCAGGGTGTATCTGCCCCTTGTCCATACCTGATCGGTATTTGGCACTATGGCGTATCTGTTAAGTTCGGTCTGAGTGATTATCGCGCCCTTCGAGAACACCAAGGGTTGGGTAACGACGATCCCCTCGTTGAGCCTGGACGCCGATTCGTCAAGGATCATCTTGTTCTCTTCCAAAATGTTGACGACCATCTCGACCAGCACATCGCGCCGTGAATTCAGCGTGTAGGGATTCGGCAAGCGATTTCTGACGACGGTCTTTCCGTCCCAGGTAAATGTGCGCCGCACTTCGTTGCCCTTTGATGTGTTCGTCTCCTTGATCGTCTGGGTCTGGGAATCGATGCCCTTCTCCTGCGCCGGAACGATCGAGGGAGCGAGGATAATGATGACGACCAGGGCAAAAACAGACTTGATCATAGCTTTACCTTTTGCTGAGGTATGACTTTAACAAATATATCTTAACACGGGGTTGAACGAAAATTTCGATGGATCGACTCCGCGGCAAGTTGCATCGGGGGCCGAAGCATTGTCGGGCGGCTGCGAGAAAGAAAAAAAGCCGCCCCGGAGGGCGGCATTGTTGTCGATCGATCGAGGTTCAGGGACTAGTTACCGTCGTCGTCCGTCGGAGAATCGATCGTGATGTTGTTGGCTCGGAATGTTGTCGAGGTCGCCCTCTGGAGGTCGGCCAGCGCCTTGTTGTAGTCGGTCTCGGCCCTGATCTCGGCGTTCCTCGCGTTCGTAAGCGCATTCTCCCGCTGGAAAAGCAGGAACGTCGTTGATCGGCCGACGTCGTAGAGCCTCCGCTCGCCTGCAAGTTGGATCTCGGCGAATTCCCTCGCCCTCCGGGCAGTAAGCACTCTCTCTCTCGCAGTCTCCACTGCCTGGACCGCATTCCGGACCTCTGCGATCACCGCTTGCTCCTGTGACCGAGTTTGCGCCGCGATGCGGTCCTGCTGATAACGTGCCGCGGCAAGGTTTGCCTTTGCGGTTTTGTTCCCAATCGGGAAAGTGAATGTCACGCCGACCGAGTAGCTCCTGGTGTCGTTCTTGAACAAGTTCTCGAGCGATTGGCCGTAGCCGCCGAGAAATCTTGGCGGTACGGACGGTTGAACCGTAACATTCGGCACTACGATGTCCGGATTTAGGTTCCGCAATTCGTTCAGAAGAAAAGCGCTGGAGTTAGTGGATGGATCGCCCGAGATAAGAGGGACCGTAAACGGCTCCGTCGCGCCGGTCCCGGTACCCGAAAGCCCGATCATCGTGTAATTGAAGTTCAGGTCGACCTGCGGCCGGATCTGATTCTTGAAGAAATCGATATCGATGTTGTTGATTTCACTTTGCAGTTTCAGCCTCTGGAGTTCCGGCCGATTTGCGATGGCGTCCGTAACGACGTTGTCTAGGTTGACCGGATCGTCACTGAAAACGGGAGCGTCCGTCGGCGTGAAGGATTCGGACCAGAGACTCGAGGTCGATTCCTTCAGGATCAGCACCTTCAGAGAGTTCTCAGCAACCGATACCTGTTGTGTGGCGAGAAGGAGATCCGATTCGCGGTTCGCAAGCTCCGTGCTCACTTCGGCCCGTGCGAGTGGAGCCGCGGTACCTGCTTCGATCCGGGCCTCCACCTGTCTGAGGTTCTCTCTTGTCAGTTCGAGATTCGCCTGCCGGTTCTGCTGGTCGCGAAGGGCGAAAACGAGGTCCCAGTAAGCCCTCTGGACCTGCGAAATGATCTCGATCGTCCTTCGCCTGAAATCCGCGTCCGACTGCGCGATGACCTTTCGCTGTATCCTTATCTGCCGGCGGGTGTTGTCGATAGAAAGATCCTTCAGAAGCGGCTGGGTAAACGTGACTCCGAAGTTCGTCGAGTAAGTAGGGTTCAGCTGTGAAAAAGTGGAGCTCGTCTCGTTTCGCACGCTGTTGAAGAACACATTGAAGCTGCCGCCTCCAGCTTTCAGCGGCTTGAATATGCTTGAGTTCACGCGGAATTCGTTGCTCCGGGTCACGCCCGAAAGATCCGCACCGCCGAGCGTGCTCGGCTGAGGCTGAACCGTGTTCGTGTAATTGGGATTGACGGTCAGCATCGGGTCGTAGAAGCCGAGCAGCGATCGCAGTGTCGCTTCGGCGATCTTGACATCATTTCGGGTGACCTCGATGTCATTGTTGTTCTGAAGCGCCAGCTCGATCGCGTTCGAGAGCGAAAGTGAACGCGTCTGCGTCATGTTCACCCCGACACGTTTCGTGGCCGATCCCGGAAGCGTGCGGTAAGCCGACGGATCGACCTTTGGAGTGTCAGCGGTTCGTGGCGCATCAGATTCCGCGGAAGCCGACGTCCCTGTATTCTGAGCGATCTGCGGGTTGGCTTGCTGGGCGATCACACCCGGACAGACGGCCAGGGCCAGCGCGAACGGTCCGATCCGGCGAAGAAGTAGATTTTGAGACGATCTCATTATTGGAAAGCTCCGAAAGTTAATGACTTAGAAAGATTTAGGACTGTAAAACTCAGGCTCTGATACGCTTTGAAAAATTTCTTTGTTTCATAAAAAACGTTCAGCGGCCCGTATGGAATACGAAGTATCGTATCAGATTCCGGGTGAGGAGAAGGCTTTGAACTTTGCTCCGAATTGATATATCTTTCTTTCTTTTAATTAGCAACGTCGGAGGGCAATTTTTAGCATATGGCTATCAAAGTCGGTATCAACGGTTTCGGGAGGATCGGGCGCAACGTTCTGCGGGCGTCGCTGAACGATCCGGATCTGGATTTTGTAGCGGTCAATGACCTGACCGACACAAAGACGCTTGCTCATCTGCTGAAGTACGATTCGGTGATGGGCAACCTGGAGCAGGACATCTCCGCCGGCGACGGCACGATAACGGTGGCGGGCGACGAGTTCAAAGTGTTCAGCGAGAGGGACCCGGCGAATATCCCCTGGGAAGAGGTCGGCGCCGAGGTGGTTATCGAATCGACGGGCATCTTCAGGGACAAAGCGACTGCCGGAAAGCATCTCCGCGGTTCCGTGAAGAAGGTCATCATCTCCGCACCCGGAAAGGATCCGGATGCGACGATCGTCCTGGGAGTGAACGAGGATGTTTACGATCCGGAGAACCATCACATAGTTTCGAACGCGTCCTGTACGACCAACTGCCTTGCGCCGGTGGCGAAGGTGATCCACGAGAAGTTCGGGGTCGTCAATGCCCAGATGACGACGATCCACGCTTACACCAACGACCAGCAGCTTCTCGACCTTCCGCACAAGGACCTCAGGAGGGCGCGCGCCGCGGGACTTTCGATGATCCCCACATCTACCGGTGCGGCGAAGGCAGTGGCACTCGTGATCCCCGAACTCGAAGGGAAGTTTGAAGGCATCTCTGTCCGTGTGCCCACACCGAACGTGTCGCTGGTCGATGTCGTGATCAACGTCGAGACCCCGACGACGAGGGAAGCGGTCAACAAGGCGCTGAAGGACGCCGCGAACGAAGAACTTGCGGGAATCCTGGGATTCTCTGAAGAGCCGCTTGTGTCGATCGACTATCGAGGCAACTCGCATTCGTCGATCGTCGACGCGGACAACACGTCGGTGCTTGACAGCACGTCGGTGAAGATCCTCTCCTGGTACGACAACGAATGGGGTTATTCGTGCAGGGTAAGAGACCTCGTTAAGTACATGGCTTCGAAAGGGCTTTAGGTCACGTTTGTGACGCAGCCAGGAGATCCAGAACGGCCTTTCGCAGTACACCGTACGCGAAGGGCCTTTGAACTGATGAGCGGATTGCGATGAAAAAGAAGAGCGTAAAGGACCTGGATCTGAACGGCAAAAGGGTTTTCGTCCGTGTTGACTTCAACGTGCCGATCAAAGATGGCGAGGTGACGGACGACACGCGAATTCGCGGCGCGCTGCCCACGATACGGTACGTCATCGAGAACGGCGGAAAGGCGATTCTCGCCTCGCATCTGGGACGCCCGGCCGGTGAGCCGGACCCCGCATTCAGCCTTAAGCCCGTAGCGGCGAAACTTGGCGAACTGCTTGGCAAGGAAGTGGCGTTCGCGGAGGACTGCGTGGGTGAGAAGGCAGAGTCGGCGGTCGAGAGTCTTGAGGAAGGCGGGGTGCTCCTTTTGGAAAACGTGCGGTTTCACGAAGGCGAGAAAAACAACGACACGGATTTCGCTATGGCGCTTTCGAGGCTTGCGGATGTTTACGTCAATGACGCGTTCGGCACGGCTCATCGCGCCCACGCCTCCACAGCGGGGATCACGGAGTTTGTCGACGAATCTGCGGCAGGCTTGCTGATGGAGAGAGAACTTGAGGTGCTCGGGAGGGTCGTGGAGGATCCCGAGAGGCCTTTTGTCGCGATCCTCGGAGGAGCTAAAGTATCGGATAAGCTTCCGGTGATCAAATCATTGATAGAAAAGAAGGTAGACAAGTTGTTGATCGGCGGTGCGATGGCCTACACCTTCTTCAAGGCGATGGGATACACGGTAGGGAGATCGCTTGTGGAGGACGATATGCTCGAGACCGCTCTTGAGATCAAGAGGTCCGCCGAAGACGCCGGAATAACGCTGCTGCTTCCCACGGATCACCAGGTCGTGGACTCGTTCGATCCTCTTAATTCGCGAAGGATAATCCCGATCGATTTCACGAACGCCGGGCTCGTAGGGCTGGACATTGGTACCGAGACGTCCGCGATCTACAAGAACGCACTTGAGGGCGCGAAGACGATCATTTGGAACGGCCCGATGGGAATGTTCGAAGAAAAGCCGTTTGACGAGGGCACGATCGCGATCGCGAACGCCGTTGCGGAAGCGACAGATGAAGGCGCTTTCTCCGTCGTAGGCGGTGGGGACTCCGTCGCCGCTATCAACGAGGCAGGGCTCGCGGACCGGGTTTCGCACATCTCGACGGGCGGAGGGGCTACGCTTGAGTTCCTTTCGGGTGAAGAACTTCCGGGAGTTGCGGCGCTCGATGACGCGTAGATCTTTTTGACTCTGACAAGAAGGCAAACTAAATGAACACATTTTTCGCATCGCTGTTGTTGCTTGCGTTCTCATTCCAAGGAAGTTCCTCTATCGAGCCGTTGCCGGTCCGGATGGACGTTAACCATTCGAACGTGGGTTTTGCGGTTCCGATATTGGGAGGGCTCTCAGAGGTCCATGGAAAGTTCACCAAGTTCGACATGGACCTGAATTTCGATCCGAATGACATCTCCCGCTCTAATGTAAAGGTCACTATCGACGCATCCAGCATTGACACTGGGATCGACCAAAGGGATGAACACCTCAGGACCGCAGACTTCTTCGATGTGGAAGGACATCCGACGCTTTCTTTCGCAAGTGATCGTGTCGAAAAGCGGGGAGATAGGAACCTGCTTCACGGAAAGCTTACGATGCGCGGTGTGACAAAGAATATCGTGATCCCGTTTGAAGTGACGGGAACGAAGATCGATGAAGAAAAAGGGACTTTTGTGGTGGGATTCAAAGCAATCATGACTCTGAACAGACGTGATTTCGGAGTGAATTACACACACCAATCGGTGCCCGGGTTTATAGGGGATGATGTGAGAGTTGAGCTGGACCTTATTTCCAGGTCGACGAAGATAAAACACGCCGAGGCGGGGAGAAATGGCAAAGATGGCTGACAGAAAGCCGGTGATCGCAGGGAACTGGAAGATGCATAAGCTTATCGGCGAGTCCGTGGACTCGGCTGTCGAGCTCAGGAACCTTGTCTCGAATGCATGGCATTGCGAAGTGATCATTGCGCCGGTGTTCACAGCGCTTAAGCCAGTAGCCGACCGGCTGGAAGGCAGCAATGTGCGGGTGGCAGCGCAGGATTGCTCGACCAAGGCCGAGCATACGGCGAGGACGGGCGAGATCTGCGGCGATATGCTAAAAGACGCGGGAGCGACTCACGTCATCATCGGGCATTCGGAGCGTCGGCAGTTCAACGGGGAGACGGACGAGACCGTAAACGCGAAGGTTAAAGCGGCTCTTGGGCACGGTCTTGTGTGCATCGTGTGTGTCGGAGAGGACCTTTCGCAGAGGGAGTCGGGAGGCGCGCAGAAGGTCGTCGGGACCCAGCTTTCCGGCGGGCTTGCCGGATTGACACTCGCCGACATGGAACGTATCATAATCGCTTACGAGCCTGTCTGGGCGATCGGTACCGGAAGGACCGCGACGCCTGAACAGGCTCAAGAAATGCATGGCTTCATAAGGCGCGCGGTGGCTTCATCGCACTCAAGGGAATGCGCCGACTCCGTGAGGATCCTTTACGGAGGTTCCGTCAAGCCCGACAACATCGCGGACCTGATGGACAGGGAAGACATCGACGGGGCTCTGGTCGGAGGGGCGAGTCTGGACGCCGGGTCGTTCGCTTCGATCGTGAATTACAAGTGAGTCTCCAAAGGGGAAATTGGTTTTGGAAACGTTTTTGTACATAGTATTTTTTCTTTCCTGTGTATTGCTGATCATCGCTGTGCTGCTTCAGCCGGGCAAGACCGACGCCGGCGCATTGTTCACGAGCAATGTGTCGAGCGCGGCGCTTAACCCCAGGGGCACGCAGTCGGTGCTCTCGAAGCTTACGATCGTGATGGCGACGATCTTTATGCTGTCGGCACTGCTCCTTTCGCTTCCGGCGATCACAGGCAAGGTGTCGGTGCTGCAGACGCAAGGCGAAGGCGGATCTGCGAACACGACCGAGGGAGCTGCGAACACGAACGCCGAAAATACGAACGCTCAGAACGCCGCGCCGGCGAACACGGCTCCGGCAAACGCGGCCAACACGCAGGGCGCTTCGAATGCGGAGGCAAAGCCCGCGGAGGCGAACAAGGCGGCGGCGGAAGGCGGAGAGAAAGGCGGCAATTAGCCTTCTTTATTGAGAATTCAAAAGCCGAGGTGGCGAAATAGGTAGACGCGCACGTTTGAGGGGCGTGTGGAGCAATCCGTGCGGGTTCAAGTCCCGCCCTCGGCACCATAGAAAAAGAAAAGAGACGCGAAATCGATCGCGTCTCTTTTTTTTTGCAGGTCGCTGGCTGACTATTGGAACAGGTGCCGAAGAAACTAGAGAGGAATATTCCCGTGTTTCTTTGGCGGATTCGTGTCGCGTTTCGTTTGCAGAAGGGAAAGCGCCCGGATCAGCTTGGGCCTGGTTTCGGATGGCTCGATAACCTCGTCGATGTATCCGTGCTTCGCCGCGACGTACGGATTTGCGAATTTCTCTTCGAATTCCGCTACCTTCTGCTTCCGCAAGGTTTCCGCGTCCGTGGTCTCTGCGAATTCCTTTCTGTAGAGCACTCCGACAGCTCCGTCAGCACCCATCACGGCGATCTCCGCCGTCGGATACGCGAAGTTGACGTCCGTGCGTATGTGCTTGGAAGCCATAACGCAATACGCCCCGCCGTATGCCTTGCGCGTGATCACAGTGACCTTCGGGACTGTGGCCTCGGCAAACGCGTACAGAAGCTTTGCGCCGTTCCGGATTATTCCCTGGTGTTCCTGGTTTACTCCCGGAAGGAATCCCGGAACGTCCTCGAAGGTGATGAGCGGAATATTGAAGCAATCGCAGAACCTTACGAATCTCGCTCCCTTTATCGAGGCGTCGATGTCCAGAACGCCTGCCAAAAATGCCGGCTGGTTCGCGACGATGCCGACAGAGTGCCCGCCGAGTCTTGCGAAGCCGACCACGATGTTGGGCGCAAAATGCTCCTGCACCTCGAAAAAATAACCGTCATCGACGACCGAGTGAATGATGTCGCGTATATCGTACGGCTGATTCGAAGAATCGGGAACCATCGAGTTCAGCGACTCGTCGGCCCTGTCCGAAGGGTCCTCGGTCGTCACGAACGGAGGCGGGTCCATGTTGTTAGAGGGCACGAATGACAGAAGCTCGCGGGCGAGCCTGAGGCAGTGTTCGTCGTCGTCGGCGGCGAAATGAGCGACCCCGGACTTCGTATTGTGGGTCATCGCGCCGCCGAGCTCGCGTTTTGAAACGTCTTCGTGAGTAACCGTCTTGATGACGTCCGGTCCCGTGATGAACATATACGACGTCTCGCGGACCATTATGTTGAAGTCCGTGATCGCAGGCGAATAGACGGCGCCGCCCGCGCACGGGCCCATTATGCAGCTGATCTGCGGCACGACCCCGCTGGCGAGCGTGTTTCGAAGGAAAATATCGGCGTAGCCTCCAAGCGATACCACCCCTTCCTGTATCCTCGCGCCGCCCGAGTCGTTGAGTCCGATAACCGGCGCGCCCGTCTTCATCGCAAGGTCCATCACCTTGCAGATCTTCATCGCATGGGTCTCGCTGAGCGAACCGCCGAAGACTGTGAAGTCCTGGGCGAACACGAAAACAGGCCGTCCGTCGACAAGGCCGTGGCCGGTAACGACGCCGTCTCCGTCGAACTTCTTCTGATCGAGGCCGAAGTCCGTTGAACGGTGTTCGACGAACTTGTCGAACTCTTCAAATGTCCCTTCGTCGAGGAAAAAGTCGATCCTCTCGCGGGCCGTCATCTTGCCCGAAGCCCTCTGTTTCGAAAGCCTGTCTTCGCCGCCGCCTTTTTCGGCAAGGCGCGACCTTTCCCTCAATTGTTCCAGCTTGTCCATCTTGTCTTCGGAAGGTTTTGGAAGCATAGGTTTGAGTTTACCCGCGGTTCGGTGTATTGCAAGCAGATTTCCGGTTCACACGGCGCCGCCGAGAGCAGAAATGTCCATCGGCACGGTGGAGTCGAAAGGGAACTCGCGTTCATCGATCAAATGGACGAGTTCCTGAAGAGCGTCAAGCGCATTGAGGACCGTTAGTTCGGGATACCTATATTTGAGTGAGTTCTCACGGAACTCTTCCCGGTCAAGGATCTCGTATGAGTGGTCGCCGGCGACGAGTATGTCCATGTCGAGATCGACGTAATCGAGCTCGCCCTCGTCGCTCAGCACGGGCGGCTGGTTGATGTTGCAGTAGAAATTACGGAATGCGCCCTCGGGCTCGTGAAATCGGAACACGCTGTACCAGCGGTCGAGCCAGTAATATTCGATCGAATGGGTCCCTTTCTCGATGCTGCCGAGATCCGGATGGATCACGTCCTGTTCAAATTGCCCGAGGAAGGTCAGGAGCGGTCCTTCGGCGGTAACGAGCCGGGCCTTCCAGCTTCTGTGGAGGCTGAAATCGAACTTCCTTGCATTGATCGTTACCAGCTTGTTTATCAATTACTTAGATCCAGTGAGTTAAGGAACGTTATAAGGTAGTGATTGAATTCTGCCGGCGATTCGAGATTTGAGTAATGACCGGCGCCTTGGATGGTCTCAAGCCGCGCATTCGGGATTCCCTCCAGCAGATCCTTAGCCGCATCAAGCCCTGTGATCGAGTCTTCCTTACCGTAGATCAGAAGGGCAGGAACCGAGATATCCTTTAGAAGAGGCGCGGAATCGGGCCTCGCGGCCATTCCCCGCAAAGCGCTGCAAACCGCATCGGAGGACTGTTCACGGACGATCTCAGCGAGTTCGGACATCAGCTCATTGTTCTTCTCGATCGTTTGCCCGCTGACGAGCTTTGGCAGCAGCGATTCGACCATGACTGAAGAGCCTTCCGATTCCACTGTTTCGATCATCTGTTCCCGAGCCGCACGTTTTTCGTCCGAATCAGCGCTTGCCGACGTGTCGCAGAGGACCAGAGCCTTGAAGGACAGAGGAAATATGTCGAATAGTCTAAAAAGGACGTAGCCGCCCATCGAAAGTCCACAGTAGACGGCCCTCGGGATCCCGAGCGTCGCAACCGTCTCAGAGACCTCGCGCGCCATGTATTCCATGCCGACAGTGGTAGGGCCTTCTTCTGATCGTCCGAAGCCGGTGAGGTCGGGCACTATAACGCGATAGCCCGCCTTGGCCAGAGCATTCGCGTTATGTTCCCACATTCGCCCGTCGAGCGGGAATGCGTGGAGCATTACGACCGGAAATCCCGATCCGTATTCTCTGAAGGAAAGTGACATCAGTCTTCGGTTTCTTCGCTCCGAACGACAAGCACGGAGCAGGGGGCGTGGTGAACAACAGAATCGGAGACGGAACCAAGCAGCAGCCGCTCCCAGCGGTTGTAGCCGTGGGAGCCAACGACGATGAGGTCGGCGCCTATTTCTTCCGCCTTCTCAACAATGCGGCTTTCGGGGGAACCAATGAGTATCTCAGTTTCCACGGTGACCCCGCTGTCCCCCAGGCTTTCCCCGATGATGCGGCCGGTCTCTTCCAGTACCGCCTCGGCATTCTCCCGCGCGATCTTCTCGATCTCCTGAGTGTTCGGGAGATAGCCGGCGTACGCATCGAATGCCATCGGAACTGCCATATCGATCACCGTGATAATCGTTACTTCGTCACCGTCTGAAAACCTCAGGTTTCCGACCATCGCGACGGCCGCATTGCTTTCGGACGTGCCGTCCGTGGCCAATATCACTCTCATAAGCGGGTTCTCCGACGACAATCTTACATTCTGCGATGGAAATTTCGAAATTCGCCCCGGCGATTCGGATTATGTCTCCTGCCCGCCCTGACCTTCTTCACAAGGCTCGCACAAGTTGGACCGGATCCGCTCGAGTATAAGCATCGCGGTGTTGCGTTCGATCGGACTGAGGCCCTTCAAGGTCGCCTCATCGAGCTTCGCGATCGCGCTCTCGGCTTCGTTTCTGATGGCGCGGCCTTTCTTCGTAAGGTGTATCCTGCGAAGCCTGCCGTCTTTAGGGCATGGCCTCGATTCCACAAGTCCCTGCAGTTCGAGCTTGCCGACGAGTACGTTTACCGTCGGAGGCGCGACGCCCAGATTTCGTGTCAGTTCTGCCTGCGATTGCGCATCCTTGTCCCACAACGAGAAGAGAACGTTTGCCTGGCCGGCGTGGATCCCGCTCGCGGCCATAGCTTCCTCCGACGCCCTTCTATGAGCGATCGCGATCCTGGAAAGAAGTCTGCTGACGCTTGAGTCCATACTGCTGCTCTTTGACAAATCCATTAGCTGGCTCATAATATCATCATTAGCAGGCTAAGAAAAATACGATTCGAACAAAGGGGAGTGAAGGCAATGAGCGTTACGAGAAAGATCATAGAGACTGCAGATCCGGAAACGGCGAGGGATGGAGCCGGCGTGCTGCTTAAGCGCGTCTTGGGCACGCACAACTTAAGCTATATCGACCCGTTTCTTCTACTGGACCATTTCGGATCTGAGAATCCGGATGATTACATCGCCGGTTTTCCGATGCATCCCCATCGAGGGATCGAGACGGTCACATACCTCCTTCGGGGCTCGGTTAAGCACCGAGATTCGGAAGGTAACGAAGGAATAATTCGCCCGGGCGGAGTCCAATGGATGACCGCCGGCAGCGGAATCATTCACGAAGAGATGCCGCAGGTGGAGGACGGAGAACTGGAGGGGTTTCAGTTGTGGGTTAATCTGCCTGCGGCGTCGAAGATGATCGATCCACGCTACAGGGAATTCGGGAGCGGGGAAATTCCGGTCGTTGAGGCTTCTGAAGGCGTTGATGTAAGGGTCATCGCCGGACGTTTTGACGGAACGGACGGTGCAGTCACGGAGCTCGAGGCGGCGGCAGGCTTCTTTGACGTGACGATCGAAGGCGGGAAGTCCCTGGAATATGATCTGGAGGAGCGCGACAATGCATTCGTTTATGTTTTCAGGGGATCCTGTACAGCGGGTGAAGGGAAAGGAGTGGCTCTCTCTGCTCCGATCCTGGGGGTGTTCGGCGAAGGGCAGCGGATCAGCATCAAGGGCGGAGACGAGGTCGCAAGGCTCTTGCTCATACATGGCAAGCCCCTGGATGAACCTGTCGCACGGTACGGCCCGTTCGTGATGAACACACGCGAGGAGATTGCAGTGGCTCTTAAGGACTTAAGCAGTGACACTTTTGTTAAATAAGCGTATTAAGAGGCTGATTAAAGAGCGGGGTAGGAGTTAAACAATGTCTAAGCAGTTTAAGTCGGCGGAAGACGGGGTTAAGCAGGCCAGGAACAGGCTCCTTCGGCTTCACAAGGCCCTTATGGACTGGGACCGCGCGAGATACGAGGCCCTGCACGGGCCGCAATCGGCCGGAAAGTTCCTGGAGATGCTCCTGAGCGAGCCGCAATTCGAGTGGCTCAGGGTTCTTTCGACGCTCATCGTGAGGATCGATGAGGCGTTCGATCTTGACGACGGCGTTTCTAAGGAGATGCTGGAGGGCTTCGGTCAGGAGATCCGGGACATATTCGACGAAGATTCCGGTGAATACGAGGACTTTCAGAAACGCTTTGCCGAAGCGGTCTCCTCGATCAACGACGCAGCGGTCCTACGAGAAGAGGTGCTCGCGCACGTGGACTGGGACTAGGACCTTGGCGCGAATATGAGTTGGTCTTCGATTTCCAAGACCTCTGGATTCGAATATCGGAACGGCCCCGGACTACTTAGGCGCCGCTAAACGGCTTTGCCTTTTTGAAGATCTATCATTGATAGCCGTAGATCGGTTCGGACGGCGCCTTCATCGAGTAAGCAAGCGTGATCCCGGAGTAATACTTCTTGTAATAGCCAAGGCTTCTGAACTGATAGGACTCGAAGGCCGGGTCCATCACCGTCAGGATCGTCGCAAGTCCTTCGATCCCCGCCGATGCAACTATCACGTTCATATGGTAGCCGTTGACCTTGGGCTCGTAGTAGCCGACCATTACGGGGCTTCTTTCCAGCATCGTGCCAATCTCGGAAGCGTTCAGCTTGTCGTTCTTCATAGTGGTGTACATAAGGTGCCACCGGGGATCGTTGAAGAGATTGAACAGCCCCTTTTCTGAGAGCGCCCCGTAGTTGTCGTCTTCGCCCTTGTGCGTCCATTGGTCGTACATCACAAGTATCTCCCAGTATTCGTATTCGTAGTTTCTCACGGCCTTCAGCCACCACTTCAGTGAGGCCGCCCAGCAGCCGTTCGGATCGTCGCCCTGAGATTCCGGCGGTATGGCAAGGTGTTTCAGTCCCATTTTTCTCCTTTTTCGTTCTCCAGGTTATTCGGTCGCTTGGAGCCCTCTAGCTCAATGCGTGAATAGCTCCTGATCTTTAATGCGGAACAGAGCGACCGAAACTAGCATTTTTTCTTCAGGCGGGATATACACTCCAAGGAATCCGCATAAAGGATGACGATCGAACAAGAAAAAAGGCCGTGCGGTCAAGCACGGCCTTCTTGATATTCTTTGGAAAACGTTCGGGGTCTCAGTCTCTTCCGCTGTTCTTCCAGTCCGCCAGGAAAGCGTCGAGCCCCTTGTCTGTCAGCGGGTGCTTGACGATCTTTTTGAAAACCGAAAAGGGGACGGTAGCTACATCCGCTCCGGCCAACGCGCTGTCGACGATGTGCATAGGGTGCCGTATGCTCGCCGCGAGGATCTCGGTCTCAAAACCGTAGTTGTCGTAGATCTCGACGATCTGGCGTATGAGCTCCATTCCGTCCTGGGAGATATCGTCCAGACGGCCTATGAAAGGCGAAATGTAACCCGCGCCGGCCTTTGCGGCCAGGAGCGCCTGGCTCGGCGAGAAGCAAAGGGTCACGTTTACTTTTATCCCTTCTTCGCTGAAGGTCTTTGTGGCTTTGAGGCCATCCCATGTGAGCGGACACTTGATAACGACATTGTCCGCGATCTCTGCAAGGTCCCGCCCCTGCTCCAGCATGCCGTCGTAATCTACGGCAGTGACCTCGGCCGACACGTCGCCGTCAACGATATCGCAGATCTCCTTGATCCTTGTCTTGAAATCCACATCGCCTTCTTTCGCGATCAGCGAAGGATTCGTCGTAACCCCATCGAGAAGCCCCAGGTCCGCGGCCTCACGGATCTCATCAAGATTCGCAGTATCAACAAAAAATTTCATTATTCGCTCCGTTACTCGTTGTTTCTAAAAGTCTTTTCTTATCGATCTCATCCGTGATGTCAGATCTTCCTGACCGGATTGGCGAGGGTCCCGACGCCTTCGACGGACACTTCGCAAAGATCCCCTTCTTGAAGGCTCGATACGCCGGCGGGAGTGCCTGTGAGAACGAGGTCGCCGACCGAAAGTGACATTTGTCTTGAAATGTAGCGTATCAGATAGGGAATATCAAAGATCATCTCCGACGTCCGGCCCTCCTGCCGCAGCTCGCCGTTAACGAGAGTCGCTACGCGAACATCGGTTACGGCCGCTTCAGTTTCGATCGTGCGTCCGACCGGACAGAATGTGTCGAATGACTTCGCGCGCGTGAACTGAACATCATTTTTTTGCAGATCCCTCGCAGTGACGTCGTTTGCCGGCAGGAAACCGAAAATGTAAGAGATCGGATCCTCATCGTCGTCCAAGCCAGCGCATCTGCGTCCGATAACAAACGCGAGCTCTCCCTCGTGCTCCACACGCGAAGATTGGTTGGGAAGCAGGATCGCTTCGCCTTCAGTGATCAACGCGGAAGGTGCCTTCAGGAAGAGAAGAGGTTCTTCCGGCAGAGGGTTGTTGAGTTCCTCGGCGTGTCTAGAGTAGTTCCTGCCTACGCAGACGATCTTGGTTGGCTGTACAGGCACGAGGAATTCAAGGTCTTCGGAGGGGACTTCCTCCGTCATGTTTATCGGATCGATAGGGTCTCCTATCCGCCAGTCTCCCGGAAGCAGAGCGACCGAGCCGTCCTTTAGTTCACCGAATCTCTCGACGGTGCCGTATCTGACTCTGCAGATCTTCATACTCAGAAGGCGGACTCGGAAACGACTTCCGAGGGCGAGCTGACATTGCCCTTGGTATCGATGGCCCTGACGTAATAGTAGTAGGTGACGCCTTGGGTGACATTCTTGTCCTGGAAGGTCGTGACCTCCAAAAGCTCCGGTGTGAGCAGGTCCCATTCGTCGAGCGGCCTGGAAGGATCGATGCTCCTGTAGACTCTGTATCCGGCAACGTCCTTTTCGACATTGGCTGCGAAAAAGATCGAAATGATGTCCGGGGAGGCGGCGATCGTAAGGGCGTCGGGCGGCGACGGGGCGAAAGTATCGGAAGGCTCTATGCTGCGCTTCGCGGAATCGAGGCTTTCAACTTGTTGAGCGTTTGAGCCCAAAGATACGGTCCGTACGAAATATGTGTAGGGTTCCCCGAAACTAAAGAACTCGTCGCGAAACTCCGGCTTCTCGATCGGCCCCGGGTCGTTGAGCCGTATCGTATCGCCTTTGGAATCCGTCCTGTAAACGTTGTAACCGACTATGTTCGCAGGCGTCGAGCCGTCAATGTTTGACTGAGGCGCTTCCCAGTTGACGGCGACTGCTTCCTGCGAAAGATCAAGCGAGACACCTTCCGGAGCCCTCGCGACCCTTGCAGTGGGTTCGAGCAGAAGGAAGTTGGAAAAGGCAGCCCTCTGACCAGCGCTGTTGACGAATCGGACTGCGTAACGAAGCCGCACGGGCTGGCCTGCAAGCTGGAGAACGTCAGTATAGGACTTCTGCTTCAACTGGAAGTCGGAAGCCTGGATAGGGACGGATCCGATCAGAGTGCTTCTCGATGCAAATTCTTCTTCCGTGAGCGAAAGGGAGGCGTCGAGAGGTTCGGCAAGCCGGTAGATATCGGCGCGGCTGATGTTCAGCACGCTTCCGTCCGGAGCATTCTGTGTCGGCATCTGCCAAGATATTCGGATCTGATTACCGAACTGGGTCCCGTTGATCTGTACTCTCTGAAGGACGCGCTCGACGGGCGGCTGCGGAGGCTTTCGCTTACCGCACGCAACAGGGAAAAGCGCCGCTGCGAACAGCAGCGACGCCGTCACACAATCTTTAAGCGGGGGTTGCTTAATCGAGGTAAGCAGTAGGTAAAGCGGGTGCATAAACTAGAGTATGTACCGCCTCAGATCCTGGTCTTCTACGAGACCTTCGAGCCTTTCCCTGATGTAAGCGCCGTCGATGACCTGCCGTTTCTCTTCCAGTTCGCTTCCCTGGAAACTGATCTCTTCGAGAACTTTCTCTAGCAGAGTGTGTAGCCTTCTGGCCCCTATGTCTTCGGTGTTTCGGTTGATCTCCTCGGTCATTTCCGCAAGTGTCGCGATCGCATCATCTTTGAACTCAAGCTCGACACCTTCGGTATTAAGCAGCGCCTGGTATTGCTTAATAAGCGAATTCTTAGGCTGTATAAGTATGCGCTTAAAGTCATCCAGTGTGAGCGATTCGAGTTCGACCCTGATAGGAAATCGTCCCTGTAATTCGGGTATGAGGTCAGACGGCTTCGCGACGTGGAAGGCTCCCGCAGCTATGAAAAGAATGTGTTCGGTGCTCACCATTCCGTAGCGGGTGTTGACAGTCGTTCCCTCGACAATCGGCAAGAGGTCTCTCTGTACGCCTTCGCGCGATACGTCCGGATTTCCGCCGGAACCGCTTCCGCCTGCGATCTTGTCTATCTCATCCAGGAAAATGATGCCTGCCGACTCGGTCCTGTGGATGGCTTCCCGGGTGATCTGCTCCATGTCGACAAGGTTCTCCTGCTCTTCCCTGAGCAGGTAGTTGCGGGCTTCGGAGATCTTCAGGCGCCTTCGGACGGTCTTCGCCGGGAAGATATTCCCGAACATGTCCTTGATGTTGACGCCCATGTCGTCCATCCCCTGGCCGCCGACGAAATCGATCATTCCTCCCGAGCGGTCCTGGGTCTCGATCTCGATCACACGGTCTTCCAGCTTGCCGTCCCGCAGCTGCTGACGGAGCTTCTCGCGGGTCCTCCCCAGATTGGGTTTGGAGTCGATGTAGTCGATGCTCGGATCGGCTTCGTAGTCCGGCTCCTCGCTGTAACCGGACGAAGGCAGGAGGGCATCGAGGATCATTTCCTCTACGTTCTCTTCCGCGCGCTTACGTACGTCCTCGAACGCCTTCTGCTTGGTCATATCGACGGCGACATCGGTGAGCTCACGAACCATACTCTCGACATCCCGTCCTACGTATCCGACCTCCGTGAATTTTGACGCCTCGATCTTGATAAGGGGAGAGTCGGCAAGCCTGGCCAGCCGGCGCGCGATCTCGGTCTTTCCGACCCCGGTCGAGCCGATCATCAGGATGTTTTTGGGGAGGACATCGCGGGCAAGTTCCGGCGGGAGTTTTTGTCTGCGTATTCTGTTCCTGAGGGCTATCGCGACCGCGCGTTTCGCCGCGGCCTGACCGACGACATACTTGTCCAGTTCTTCGACGATCTCCCTCGGGGAAAGTTCGTCGAGTCTTCGCTCTGTAGATGCCTGTGCTGTTTCTCCGCCTAACATTATTGCCATTTTCTACTACCTTGAGAGAGCCGTCGGAAAGGGCTAGACCTCTTCCACAACGATATCGCTGTTTGTGTAAATACAAATGTCGCCGGCTATCCGGAGCGACTCTTCAGCGATCTCCCGCGCCGAGAGCTCAGTGTGGCGCATAAGGGCCCTAGCAGCCGCAAGGGCGTACATTGAACCGGAGCCAACGGCAAGAAGTCCTTCGTCCGAGGCGATCACATCCCCTTTGCCGGAGATAAGGAACGAATCCTTGCCGTCTGCAACGATCATAAGCGCCTCGAGATGGCGCAAGTACTTGTCGGTCCGCCAGTCCTTTGTGAGTTCGATCGATGCCCTCTCAAGCTGGCCCTGATACTGCTCAAGCTTGCCTTCAAATCGCGACAGAAGGGTGAACGCGTCCGCCGTCGCCCCTGCAAACCCTGCGACCACCTTTCCCTGGTAAATGCGGCGAACCTTTCGCGCATTTCCCTTGATCACGGTCTCGCCCAGGGTCACCTGACCGTCACCGCCCATCGCCGTCTTTCCGTCCCTCGAAACGAGGATGACGGTGGTCGATCTCAACGCCTTTCTTTCACCGCTTTCCTTCATAAAAACGAAATGTAATCATAAGTCTTTAGTCCTGAATGCTCAAATTGACACCGCCCGGCTATTAAAGGAAGATATTGCGTTTTATGGGTCGCTCACCACGCATTGTGCTGACGATGCGCCTCGAACTGGATTCGGGGCGTTTCTACCTGGGCAGGGACTACTGCGAAGCCCTAAACGCAGCGGGCGCGGTGCCTCTCCACGCTGGGCTAATCCCGGATCGCGAGTATATCGAATCGGTGCTGGATCAGGCGGACGGCGTACTCTTGCCGGGAAGCGACACGGACGTCGATCCGCATCTCTACGGCGAAGAGCCTCATTTCGCTTTCAAGCGGAATATTCCGGTAAAGGACCGTACGGATCTGCTCGTGCTTGATGAAGCTGACAAGAGGGGACTGCCGGTCCTGGCTATCTGCTACGGAATGCAGATGCTCAACGTGCACAGGGGCGGAACGCTCTTTCAGGATATATCCCATCAGATCGAGGGCGCCTACAAACACGAGCAGGGTATGCCGCTGGAACGTCTGTCGCATACCATAACGATCGATCCATCGAGTCGTCTTGCGGACCTCGCTTCATTGGGGCAGAAAGTTAACTCTCATCATCACCAGTCGGTCAAGGATCTTGGTGCGGGCCTCAGGATCGCAGCAAGATCTTCGGATGGTGTTATTGAAGCCATCGAGGATGCGGGCACGGAAAGGTTTGTCCTGGGCGTCCAGTGGCACCCGGAATTGAACTGGAAAGACGACGATCTTTCACGCGATATATTTAAGGTGTTTGTTAAAGTATGTGCGCGCAGGGCTCAGGTGTCACCTGAGGTATCGATTGCGCATTAGCATATGGTCGTTAAACTGGGCATTGAAAGGTTGTTAGACAGTGACCCTGGCGATGTGGTCCGCGGCCGGGCAGGTCTCATATGCAACCAGGCATCGGTTGATCGGAGGTTCCGTCACGTCGCGGACCTTATGCATCACTCGAAGTATTTTGACCTGACGACCTTGTTCGGTCCGCAGCACGGGATAAGAGGAGATGTACAGGACAACATGGTCGAGACCGGGCACGCAAAGGACCCGGGCACGGGGCTTCCTGTGTATTCTCTGTACAGCGAGACCAGAGAGCCTACGGAAGAGATGCTTGCGAAGGTAGATACCCTCGTCTTCGATCTGCAGGATGTAGGATGCCGTGTGTACACCTTCATCTATACGATGGCCAACGCGATGCGCGCCTGCGCTCGATCGGGGAAGCGTTTTGTGGTTTGCGACAGGCCAAACCCTATCGGAGGCGTCTCCGTAGAAGGTAACGTACTTGAAGAGGGTCACGAATCGTTTGTCGGCCAGTTCCCGATCCCTATGCGTCACGGGATGACGGTCGGTGAGCTTGCAAGGCTCTTCAATGAAGTATTTGGAATAGGGTGCGACCTCGAGATCATCGGGATGGAGGGCTGGAAACGGCCGTCCGGATACGAAAGCACCGGGTGTTCCTGGGTAATGCCTTCTCCGAATATGCCTACGGTAGATACGGCCTTCGTGTTTCCCGGCACGGTATTCTTTGAAGGAACAGGAGTTTCGGAAGGAAGGGGCACGACGAGGCCGTTCGAACAGATCGGCGCGCCTTACATCGATTCCGAGAAACTGGCGGCGAAAATGAACGCTGACGGCCTTCCGGGTGTTTACTTCAGACCCGTGGTCTTTCTGCCTACGTTCCAGAAATACGGCGGCAGTCCTTGCGGCGGCGTGTTCTTGCACGTTACCGATCGAGGGACTTTCAAACCTGTGATAACGGGGATCGCGCTGCTTGCTTCGATAATGGAAATGTATCCGAAGGAATTTGCATGGAAAGAGCCGCCTTACGAATATGTTTATGACCGAAATCCGTTCGACGTCATCGCGGGAGGCGTTAGGATTCGTGAAATGCTCGAATCAGGAAAAGGACACACCGAGATCGAGGAAAGCTGGCTAGCGCATCTGGAGGGTTTTGAGCACGTTCGGGGACGCTATCTTGCTTACTGATTGGTCGGAGTTTTTGAAACGGGCTAAAGCGATACATTAAATGTCGGCATGCCGACTCTTAATCCTTAGGTTTAGGCACTCTTTAATATGGACAATACGATCTCGACCGGAATCGCGGCCTGGATCTTCCCGGGAGCAGGGTATTTTGTACAGAAACGATGGATCCGCGGAGCAGTGGTCGGCGGAGCGATCTGGACGATGTTCATCATCGCGATCGCGAGCGGCGGGCATTACTACCCCGGACTCAAGTTTGACGAAGGTGCGCTCCTTTACCTCCTGAATATCTTCGCGAGACTCGGGAGCGGGCTGATCGCGGTGATCAGCTACACGATCGGATTGAATCCGCCGCCCGATGCTGCGGGGATGGCGACATTCGAGTATGGAGGCCGCTTTCTGGAAGTTGCGGGATTGTTGAACTATCTGGCCGTCATCGATTCGATCGATGTGTTGAAGGGGAGGAAGGAATGATCCATTTCATCTACCTGATAGTCTTCGCATTCCTCGTAACTGTCGCGTTCGGTGCGTTCACCGCCGGTGATCTCAACGCAAAAATCCGCTATTCGGTGAAACTGTTCGTTGAGTTCATCGTCATAAGTCTTGCACTGGCTTGGCTTTTCTATTTTATACCCTGGTAGCGAATGGGCGTTGTCGAAACCGAAGGATTGGTGATACGGACGTATCCGCTCGCAGACGCTGACAAGATCGTCGTGCTGCTCACCCGCGATGATGGGCTTGTGCGCGGAGTTGCGAAAGGTGCGAAACGCCTGAAGAGCCGGTTCGGAAGCGGCCTTGAACCGTTTTCGGTCGTTCGGATCTCATACTTTCGAAAAGAAGAGAGGGAACTTGTTGCGATCTCGCAGATCGAGCTCGAGCGCTCATACTTCTCGATCGCTTCCGACCCCGTGTTTCTCCAGCACTTTTCCTACGCGGCTGAGCTTTTGCAGTCGTTCGCTCCTCCCCACGATCCGAATGAAAGGCTTTACAAGATGACGAGGATCTGTCTGGAGACAGCCGCGGACGATCCTTCGGTACTTCTTCCCGTACTTACGTATTTTGAGACGTGGCTGCTAAAGCTCGGAGGTTTTCTTCCGCCGTGGGAGCGGTGTTCGGACTGTGGCGGTGAACCTGCGTTGGACGAAGAGACCGCACTTCAGCCGGATTTCGGCATCGTCTGCAGCCGATGCAGCGGCCGTGGCCGCATCCAGGTCCTGAGTACTTTCCAACGTTCGATCCTTTTGAAAGCCCAAAAGACATCTCCCCTCAAGTTTGCAGAATTCGTCTCCGGTAAAGAGAAGGACTTGGTAGAGGTCTCTTCTATACTCCGGCGAATGATCGCAAGGACGCTGAACCGAGAAGTCGGAAACTCGTGGGCAGCCGTCAATCCCTGAACAAATGCGTAAGTTCAGCTTTCTCATTTCAAGGTACGTGCTTTGGGCGATCCTGCCGTATTTCTTCCTGACCTGGATAATTCTGAGCGTTATCTTCTTCGTTCAGCAGGCCGGCCGGTTCTCCGAACTTCTGTTCGGAGCCGCCGTACCCGGAAGCCTCGTATGGCAGCTGGCGCTTGCGCTCGTTCCAAATGTAGTCGCTTTTACATGTCCGATTGCCGCACTGGTCGGCGTGATCATAGGCATATCTAGGATCCAGGGGGACCGCGAGCTTATCGCCATGCGCGCCGCGGGAGTCGGGAACCTTCAGATCTCGGTTATGATAGTGCTTCTAGGGATCGTTCTGTCCCTGTTCGCGTTCTTTGTAAACCTCCGAGGCGTTCCTTTTGCAGCACAGATCGTAAGGCGCGTTGCGGTCCAGGCAGCGATCCTTAAACTGGAATCGCCGGTCGAGCCAGGAGTATTCAACACCGAGATCGAAGAGTTCACAGTTTACGTTAAGGAAGGAGATCTGGAGGAAGGCACCTGGCAGAAGATATTCATCCACCAGAATGACGAAGAGAATCTCCAGACACGTCTGATAACGGCAGAATCCGGCCGGATCGGTTACGGAAGGGGAACGAGGGACACGGATCGGTCGGAGATCATCCTTCGAGACGCAACGGTGACCACGATCTCCAGGCAGGAAGAAAGCAGTATCGTTTCAGAGCACGTCGACGATCTGCGCCTTTCTGTAGAAACGAAACGCGGAGAGTTGATCGAGCGGCTTGCCACTTCCAAACAGGACCCTCAGGAGCTGGGGCTGTGGGAGCTCGCGGAATACGCAAAAACACAAGAGGGACTCGAACAGACCGAGGCTTGGCTTCTCTGGCAGCGCCGAATAATCCTCTCCATAACACCGCTCATCTTCGTGCTCTTGGGGCTGGCCCTGGTCACAAAGTTCAATCGCGGAGGGAGGGGGTTCGGCGCATTTCTGTCCGTCGTAAGCCTCGTTTTCTATTACCTGCTGACGCTTATGGGCGAACAACTCGCCCGGACCGGCGCGATAAGCGTCGCTGTCGGAGGTTTATTGCCCGTCTTGATCAGCGCGGGAGTGATCGTATGGCTGTTTTCCACTCGAAGGCTTTTTATCTCCAGGGGCCTGAACTTCCTGACCTCCCTCAAGAACTACATCCCTAAACGGCCTGAGAGAGAGAGGGCTGCCAAGAGTTCGATAATAGATCTCACGACCGGCATTCTGGATTTTGACCTGATTACGATATTGCTCAGAAATTATGCCGTCACGGTCGCCTTTCTGACGATCGTGTACGTCATCTTCACCGCCTTCGAGCTTTGGAAATTCGCGGGGACTATCGACGGAGGCATACAGCTTCTTGCGGCCTATCTTTTCTTCCTGATCCCTTTCATTTATTCCCAGCTCGCGCCTACGGCACTTATGATCGCCACGATCGCCACTTACGTGGTGAAATCGAGGCAGAACGAGATCGTCACCTGGACGGCGGCGGGAAGAAGCGTATACAGACTCCTGGCACCTTGTTTCCTTCTGATGGCCGCAGTAGGCGTTTTCAATTTCGGGTTCCAGGAACTTGTTCTGACTAGCGCCAACCGCATGCAGGATTCCCTTAGAGATCGCATAAGAAGCCGGAATCAGGTGCTGAACAGATCCGGGAATCAGTGGGCTACTAACGAGAACCGAATCTTCCGGTTCAGACTCCCGGACGCGTCCGATAACGCAAACGGCTTTTCTATCCAGGACCTGGTCGTGTACGAATTCGACCGGGACAATAGGCAATTAGAAGCCGTCTACGAAGCACCTTCGGCACGCTGGACCGAAGAGGGCCTTGAAATGCGTAAGGGCGCTACGATCGTGGAGATAGCCGAAGACAGAAAGGCGAATAGAAGGGAAGTCCGCAGTTTCCTGCTCAAGGAGGAATATAATCCTCTCAGGGGTATTGTCACGAAACCTAGTCATCTTACGGTTCTCGAGACCGGCCGAAAGATCGAGAACACGGCATCGCCTTCGGAGAAGAGGCTGTACAGTGTTTCGCTTCAGAAGAAGTATTCGACACCGTTCCTCCCGTTTGTGATCACACTGTTTACGGCGCCTTTCGCCTTGACCTTAGGAAGGAAAGGGAATGTGATTACAATAGGCTATGCGATCGGGCTTTGGCTGGTCTTTATGGGAACCGTTAACGTGTTTGAACAATTCGGAACGAGTGGAATGCTCTCTCCGGTGATCGCCGTTTGGAGCCCGCTTGTTCTCTTTTCGACGATCGGGCTGATCCTTGTGTCGAGGGTGAAGACGTAGGAGACAGAAGAAGTCAGGTGTCAGGAGTCAGAAATCGTCACCCCGAACGCGAGCGAGGGGCAAAACAGAAGCATTCGGGAGACAGGAGACAACGGCTTGTTTGGAGTCCGATGTGCGTAGTGTAACTGAGGCGGTCCGTCCGACAAAAAACAGGCCGCGGGAAGTTTCATAATTACCGCGGCTTACAAGATCTAAGTTAAAGTAACCTCTTAGGTTCCGGTCTCACAGCTTCCCGTATACTCAATCATCTCCGGCGTCAGCGTGTCGATCCTGATTCCGACCGCTGACAGCTAACAGTTCGACAAGACCAATAACCTATCCGCCAATTGCCGCGACCCCTTTGAAATGGGGCTCGTACAAGGCCGCTGTGTCGCTTCTTCCTGTGTACGGAAACAGATATCGTATTCCTGCTCGACCGCTCTCCAGTTGGATCTAATGAAGGCCTCCTCCAGAAGATCGATCCATTCTGAGTCCTTCTTTTAGTAAAACGTCCCTGCTCTTGTCGAAGGGAACTAAACCAGTCCGCAATATTGTTTCAGTCTATGCCGATCTCTCTTCGTTCCCAACATGACGTAGGGATTTAACATTCCGGTTCAGCTGGATGGGAGATGCTCTAGAGCCCCCAAAACATCGGCACCAGAATTATCGACACGATAAAGACTATCAATGTTAAGAATGTGCCAACCTTAACAAAATCCATAAAACTATATCTCCCGGGCGTGTAAACCAAAACGCAGGCAGGTTCGAGCGGTGTCATAAACGAAAATGAGGCGGCGTAAGTCACGATGACGGCGAAGGTACGCGGATTCAGTTCGAGCATCAGCGCCGTCTGAATTGCCACGGGTAGAACAACAAGAGCGGCAGCCTGGTTTGACATTGGCTGGGTGAGTCCTACCGTCAGAAGGAAAAAACCGGCGAGCAAGGCAGTCGGCCCGAACTGTCCGAAATAAACCTCGATCAGGGTCGCTAGATATCTGTCGGTGCCGGTCTTTTCCATTGCCGTTCCGAAACTCATCATGCAGGCGATCAAGACAAGAAGGCGAAAATCAATCAGTTGGTAGAGCTCACCGTAGCGCACGGTCCTGGTTGCAAGCAGAATGAAGACTCCGATCAATACGGCGATCGCCAATGGAAAGTCGTATCCGGTGAGTGTGCCGGAAAGTGAAAGTGTTAGAAAAACTGCGAAGGCGGCAATCGCCCACCGCCGTTTATCTGTCCGCATGCTGCCCGAAGAAACTTCTTCAAGAAGCATCAATTCGTTTTCGGCAACGAGAGGCTTTATCGAACGCGGATTTCCTTGTACCAGCAGCACGTCGCCAAAGCGAAATTTGGTGTCACTGATCTTATTGAGAATCGTTACACCGTGCCGGTTAACAGCCAAAACGGTCAAATCGAAGGCGTGCCGAAAATTCAGAGTCTTTAGGGTTTGTCCGACAAGCTGCGAGTCGCGCAGAACCATCACTTCAAAGAGCTCGATATCGCCAGCTTCTAAATCGCGGTCGCTCAATTTGAAATCCGGCTTTATCTCAAGTCCTGCTTCGGCCTTGACGTTGAGGATGTTGGCGAGAGTGCCTTCTACAATTAGAAGATCGCCTTCCTCTATAAGCTCGTCTGCCCGCGGCGCCGCTATCTGTTCGCCCGTGCGGAATATGCCGAGAACATTCAAATCCAGGTCTTCGCCGATATTCGATTCGACTAGAGTTTTCCCAACCAGATGCGAACTGGGCAAAACGATCAATTCCGAAAAGTACTCGCGCATTGCATACTGCTCGGTCAAAGACTCTTCGCCGCCCCGCGAGGGCAGAATCCTTCTGCCGACGAAAAGCATATAGATGATTCCGAGAAATGCGACGATCAGGCCTACGGGGGTTAACTCGAACAACGAGTAAGGGGCCATCCCGTAACGCT